>CAYSWT010000015.1:0-25235 GCA_964434845.1 uncultured Atribacterota bacterium
CATATCAATTGATTAACATGGAGGATCCAAATCAAATATGAAAAATAGAACAGTTCAAAAAAATCACCTAACAGTTCCACTTATTCCTATGGAGAATTTTTTTCGTAATCCCGAAAAAACTGCCTTTTTACTTTCACCAAATGGAGAATATCTTGCCTTTCTTCAACCCTGGGAGAAACGTCTTAACGTACATGTAGAGCGGATTGTTGATGGAACAATAACTCGTATTACCAATGAAACCGATAGGGATATTGCTGGTTATTTCTGGGCGAATAATTCACGAATTACTTTTTTAAAGGATTCTGGTGGTGATGAAAATTTTAAGCTCTTTGCGGTCAATGTTGATGGCACCGAATTAAAAGAACTCACTCCTTTTAAGAATGTTCGGACCGAATTGATTGATGATTTAAAAGAGAATGAACGGGAGGTTTTGATTGGTCTCAATCAAAGGAATCCGCAATTTTTCGATGCCTATCGAGTTGATGTCTATACCGGTGAGCTGACACTGGTTGCTGAAAATCCGGGGAATATCTCCGGATGGATGACCGACCATGACGGTAAATTACGGGTCGCGGTGACAACGGATGGAGTCAATACCAGTATTCTTTATCGTGAAGATGAGAAACAACCCTTTCGTATCGTAGTTACTACTGATTTTCGGGAAACGATTACTCCACTCTTGTTTACCTATGATAACCGTTATCTTTTTGTCTCATCAAATATCGGACGCGATAAGCAAGCCATCTACAAATATGACGTTGAGCGAGGAAAAGAAATCGAATGTATTTATGGAAATCATGAAGTTGATGTTTCCGTTTTATTGACCTCTGATAAAAAGAAAATTATTACCGGCGTGGCCTATGTAACCGATCGTCTTCATTATCATTTCTTTGATTCCGATCGCGAAGCATTACAAAGAAATCTTGAAGAGAGATTGCCTGGCTATGAAGTATCGGTTGCCAGCATGAGTCGGGATGAGAATAAAGTTTTGATTCGTACCTATAGCGATAAATCGCGAGGTTCATATTATTTTTATAACCAACTGAATGGAGATTTCAAGAAATTAGTGAATGTCAGTCCCTGGCTGAACGAAGAACATCTGGTGGATATGAAGCCTATTACCTATACCTCAAGAGACGGATTGATCATCCATGGTTATTTGACATTGCCCAGGACCGAAACCCTCAGAAATCTACCGGTGGTTGTGAATCCTCACGGTGGTCCTTGGGCAAGGGATGTCTGGGGTTTTAATCCCGAAGTACAGTTTCTGGCAAACCGAGGCTATGTGGTTCTCCAGATTAATTTCCGCGGTTCGACCGGCTATGGCAAGAAATTTTGGGAGGCTGGTTTTAAGCAATGGGGGAGAAAGATGCAAGACGACATCACCGACGGTGTCAACTATTTGATTCGAGAAGGAATTGCCGACCCCAATCGAATTGCTATTTATGGAGGGTCATATGGCGGCTATGCGGTATTGGCTGGCCTGACCTTTACTCCGAATCTCTACGCTGCCGGTATCGATTATGTTGGTGTTTCGAACATATTTACCCTGCTTGAAACTATTCCCCCCTATTGGGAACAGGGTCGGCAAATGCTCTATGAAATGATTGGCGACCCAGAAAAGGATAAAGATTTGCTCAAAGAGATTTCTCCTGTATTCCATGCTGATCGTATCAAAGCCCCCTTATTGGTGGCACAAGGGGCGAATGATCCTCGGGTGAAAAAGGTTGAATCGGATCAAATCGTTGAAGCTTTGAGAAAGAGAGGAGTAGATGTCCAATATATTATAAAAGAGAACGAAGGCCATGGTTTTCGCAATGAAGAGAACCGGTTTGATTTATACCGAGAAATGGAAAAATTTTTAGCAAAACATTTAGATGGATTCGCGGAACCAACAGAATAAAACCGCAATAGATTTGTGGTCTCACATAATATCGAATCGATAGAGGAGAGTGTTCCACTAAAAGAAAAAATCGATATTCTGAATGATGATAATGATATTTATTGGGATAGGTGTTACTTCTTAATGGGCCATGGCTTTTGAACAAGCCAAGCTCGGTGATTTGCCAATGAAAGATTTGAGCTTGATGACTTTCGTCGGGGAGAAAATCACTATGAGCTAATTCATTGGAAAATAGAAAAAGCACGGATACCAACAAACCTATTCGCTGTTACTGGATTCATCGGGTATATGCTTACCTCCACCCCTCCCTTACTGCATTGGAGATACTCCCAGATGGATCCATCGCTAAAAATCAATTTCTCGGCATCCGTGCTTTTTCATATATACCATATTTTTTATAAAATGTAAAGTTAATTTTATGTTACGCCGTAGGCTGACATAATCGAATCCCTTTGTCCAAAGGGAGAGGTTCGGTGAATGGGGGGAAGAGTTGAATATCCTTAATAAATTGAGTCTTCATTGTTTACTGGTTACTCATCACTCGTCACTTCATTTTGAAATGAACAGGCTTTCCAGGGGATCATCACAGTGTCAATAGTATAAATATTGCCATTCTTGGCTTCATACGCAGAGCGAAGAATTTCTGCATCGACTTCACAAAAACCGGGAGCGTCGTTTACGACAAAAAGCTTTCGATCGTTTTTTATGCTTTTCATGAGAAAAATTGGATATCCATCAAAAAGAGTTCGTAAAGTCAGTTTACTTCCGGGTAAATCTCGTTGAGTGATTCGGAAAGGAACGACATGGTAATGAAGAATCGTGGTGAGAAACAGTTTATTTTCCGGTTTGAGTAGAGAGTCGATATAGCCGGAGGGTAATTTCTTAAAGGCAGTATCATCAGGAGCAAAGATGGTTATGTTTGACATATCCTTCAAGGTTTCAACAAAATCGGCGGCTTCGGCAATTTTTAAAAAAATGGTAAAATGTCCGGCATCTATTAAGGTGTCGATTATATCTCTTGAAGTGGATTCCATCGATATATTGGCAGATTTCGCTTTGCCAATAGCCAGGGAGTTTCCAGCATACAAACCCACCACCATACAAACCACTAAGTATACAATGAGTTTCTTTTGAAATTTCAACATAGCATGGTCCTCCAATAAAAGGGTGTTTCGAGGTACAGTTTTATTGAGTTAAATAGGATATGTAAGTATTATATTCCCTATTTTGTAAGATGGTTTATTTTTTATTTGGAATTGATTTTATTATTTTTTATGCGCGATGTTATCCAAATTGTCTTATTCGATTAAAAAAAGTACTGAAAATTTATCAAAAAAAATAAAAATTTGATTGCTGAAACCGTCACTTCCCATCAGATGAAATAATTTCCAACCAACAAAATTATAAATATTTAGGAGAAAATGACCTCAAAAGTCAAAATCTCATTGACAAATGAACCAACTGGTGATAATATCCTTTTACAGCTTGTAAAAGCTAATACATGTTTCAATTTTCGGAGGTTTAAGTTTAAATGGCAACTGGTAAAGTAAAATGGTTTAATGCTTCAAAGGGTTATGGTTTTATTGAGTCAGATCAGGGTGGGGACGTTTTTGTTCATTACTCAGCGATCGAAGGTAATGGTTTTCGTACTCTTGAACAGGGACAAACAGTAGAATTTGAAGTACAACAGGGGGCAAAAGGACCGCAGGCAGCAAAAGTTAGAAAAATATAATAGTTAACTATCGTTTATTTGCCCAAAAAGCCTCGACACTATCGTCGAGGCTTTTTTGTTTATAGCAGAAATCCATGCCAAATCATTTTTCTGACATGAATGTCTATCTTGTAAATACAGTGAAATGTAAAAGGTAAAAAGTTCAAAGATACTCAGCATATGACGTGTGATAAGTATAATGAATAGAGTGTCACTCCATTGAGCCCAATTTGTCCATTTCCTCTGCCAGGGTTTCCCATTCTGTCATTAAATGGGTGAGGTTCTCTTTGATTTCACCAAGTTCCTTGAGCAGTGATTTCACTTTTTCCGAATCTTTCAGTACCAATGGATCGCAGAGAAGAGTCTCGTTCTCATTCTTTCTCTTTTCTAATTCGGAAATCGTTTCTTCCACCGGTTGGATACGATTTTGAATCTCTTTTTTTAATCGGGAGAGACGGTTTCTTTCCTCAGCTTCAATCCTTTTTTTATCCCGAGATTTATAGTTCAGAGGTTTGTCTTCGTCAGAAATTGGTGAATCGTTATGATTGTTTTCCAGCTGCATCTGTCTTTTTTCATAATAGTATGAGTAATTACCCAGGTATTCATAAATTTTCCCATTCCGGATTTCGATCACCCGTTTAACCAGATTGTCCAAAAAATATCGATCATGGGAAACAATGAGAACAGTTCCGGAATATTCCATCAAAGCTTTTTGAAACAATTCGTTGGTACTCATGTCAAGGTGGTTGGTCGGTTCGTCCAGGATGAGAAAGTTGGTATCGTTCATCAGGATTTTTAATAAAGCCAACCGGGCTTTTTCGCCACCAGAGAGCACCGAGATTGGTTTGTAAATATCATCTCCTGAAAAAAGAAAAGCTCCTAAAAGGTTTCTTTTCTCGATATCGAGCTTTCTGGTCGGAACTGCACTCACTTCTTGCCAGATCGTATGGGTATAGTCTATATTTTGGGCGCTTTCCTGGGAGTAGAACGCCATTTTCACCTTGGTGCCGTAGCATACTTCGCCCGTTGTCGGGGATTCGTTAAGACTGACAATCCTGGCCAGTGTTGATTTCCCGGCTCCATTAATCCCAACCAAGGCCACTTTCTCACCTCGATAAATTGAAAGATCGATATTTTTAAACACATATCGGCCATCATATTGCTTCGATAGGTTTTTGACGGTGAGGACCTCTAAACCACTGCGTTTACAAGGAGGAAAATGAATCGAAACTGACTTGGATTCTTTCTCTAATTCAATAGTATCGATTTTCTCAAGCATTTTTATTCGACTTTGTACTTGAGAGGCTTTGGTAGCTTTGTAGCGAAAAAGTTCAATAAAAGCTTCGGTTTTTTCGATTTTCTTTCGTTGTGAGTCCATTTCCTTTTCGATCATTTGCTTCCGAAGATCCTTCTCTTTTAAATAGAAGGAATAGTTCCCATGATAGACATTTATTTTCCCCTGAAAAATCTCAAAAGTTTGCTGGGTGATCTTATTTAGGAATCTCCGGTCGTGGGAAATGGCGACAATCGTCCCTTGATACTCGCGAAGATAGTTTTCCAACCATTCCATATTATCGGTATCCAGATGATTGGTCGGTTCGTCGAGCAGCATGATATCAGGATTGGAAAGGAGTATTGACGCCAGCAGGACTTTCATTTTCCAGCCGCCGGAAAATTCGGTACAAAGCTTCGCAGCGTCTTTTTCGTCAAAACCTAAACCGTGCAATATTTTTTTGGATTTGGCTTCAAATGCATACCCATTGTGAACCGAAAAAAGATGGGAGGCCTCCTGGTATCTTTTTAATAGCTTCTGATATTCATCGGAATCAGGAGAAAGTCGTTCCATCTCTATTTCGCAGGATTGCATAGCCGTTTCAATCGCGGAGAATCCGGTAGTTTTTTTCAAATAATCGACTACACTGATTGCCTCAAGCTCGACTAAATCCTGGGGAAGGTAACCGATACTCTTGTTTTTCGGGACCTCAACCATTCCTTGATCTGGTTGGACCCGTTTCAGAATGATCTGAAAAAAGGTGGTTTTCCCGGTTCCATTGTTACCAACCAGTCCAATTCGACTTTTTTCAAAAATGGATATAGAAAGATCGTTAAAAAGTATCTTTCCATTAAAATTCAGATAAATATTCTGTAGGTGAATCATTCTTATCCTTGCTCAGAGTAATGTTAAAATAATGGAAATTAATTATACCAGAAATATAGGAATGGTTGATATAATACCCACTTGCCCTTTGTGGGAGAGTCAACGTGAGGGGGAAAATCCAATTACTCAATTCTTACCTCTAACTAAATCTGAAATGGAAATCCAGGGCTGCACCGAACTGGATTTCATCATGGTGTCTGGAGATGCCTATGTCGATCATCCCTCATTTGGAACGGCGATTATATCACGATATTTAGAGAGTCGAGGATATCGAGTTGGTATCATTCCCCAACCAAGCTGGAAGGATACCCAGGATTTTGAACGATTGGGGAAGCCTCGTCTGGCATTTTTAGTGACTGCGGGAAACCTCGATTCAATGGTTAATCACTACACAGTGGGTAAAAAGAAAAGAGTCAGCGATGATTATTCACCCGGGGGAAAAACCGGATATCGACCCGATCGGGCAACCATAGTGTATTGCAAACGGTTACGTGAAGTCTTTGGAGATGTTCCCATCATTTTGGGTGGAATCGAAGCCAGCCTGCGCCGGTTCGCTCACTATGATTACTGGGAGAATTGCATTCGAGCCTCTCTTCTCATCGATTCCGGCGCCGATCTCATTGTGTATGGTATGGGGGAACGGGTGATAGGTGAGATTGCGGAAGCACTGGAAGGCGGGCTGAAAATAGGGGACATTATTTATATCAATGGCACCGTTTTTAAAACCCGTGATTTAAACCGAGCTTATCAACCAGTTATGTTGCCTTCCTATCAAGAAATACTTTCCTCCAAAGAGCAGTTTGCCCGCAGTTTCATGATTCAATACCAGAATTGCGATGCTATTCGGGGAAAAACCCTGGTTGAACCCTATGACGAACTCTTCATCGTTCAGAATCCTCCGTCTCTTCCTCTGACTCAAGCAGAGATGGATGAAATCTATTCATTTCCTTATGTCCGCACCTATCACCCCCAATACGAAAAAATGGGAGGAGTTCCAGCTATCAAGGAAGTCAGATTCAGCATCACCAGCCATCGAGGCTGCTTTGGAGGATGTAGCTTTTGTTCTCTCTCATTCCACCAGGGGAGAGTGATTCAAGCCCGCAGTCACGAGTCGATCTTGGCTGAAGTTGAGACATTAACCCATCTTCCTGACTTCAAAGGCTATATCCACGATGTAGGAGGACCGACTGCGAATTTCTATCATCCAGCCTGCGATCGTCAACGGGATCATGGGGTATGCGACAATCGCCAGTGTTTGTATCCAACTCCCTGTAAGAATCTCATAGCTGATCATACTGATTACCTTGAGCTTCTCCGAAAAATCCGTCAGGTTCCAGGAGTAAAAAAAGTATTTATTCGCTCCGGTATCCGCTTCGATTACCTCCTCTCTGACCATACCACCAACTTTTTCGAAGAGTTATGTATCCATCATACTAGTGGCCAACTCAAAGTGGCTCCGGAGCATATCTCGGAACCGGTTCTTCAAAAAATGGGAAAACCCGGGAAAGAGGTATACAATCAGTTTGTCAAAAAATATGTCGAGATCAATAAAAAACATCACCTCAATCAATACCTTGTCCCCTATTTTATGTCCAGCCATCCGGGTTCTGACCTCAAGGCCGCTATCGAACTCGCTGAATACATCCGTGATATGGGGTATAATCCCGAGCAAGTTCAGGATTTCTATCCCACACCAGGCACTCTCTCCACCTGTATGTACTCAACCGGGCTTGACCCTCGTACTATGCAACCAGTCTCCGTTTCCAAATCCCCCCACGAGAAAGCTCTCCAGCGAGCCCTCATCCAGTACCGCCGTCCAAAAAACTACCAACTGGTTAAAGAAGCCCTCCACAAAGCCGGTCGTACCGATCTGATTGGGTATGGGAAGAAATGCTTGATTCGGCCGAAGAGAGAAAAGGTAAACACTGATAAAATGTAATAAATTCCAATAATCTATCCTGTAAACTGCCACAGGATGGCAGCCTACGGCGTAAAATTAAATAATTGAAAAGCTAAAAACTGAGAGGATAGACCGTGATAGTTTTCGTATTCATCTGGTGCTGCGAAAGCAGCATGAAGGTCTA
Source organism: uncultured Atribacterota bacterium (assembly GCA_964434845.1). GTDB lineage: Bacteria > Atribacterota > Atribacteria > Atribacterales > Atribacteraceae > CAYSWT01. Next base: position 7,857 of record CAYSWT010000015.1, read on the forward strand.
TCCTGGAAATACAGTGAGTCGAGTAAAAACGTGGAATTGTGGAATTGTGGAAATGAATATTTCATCCCCATCTAACATCCTGGAAATACAATAACGACTGACGAGTGACAAGTAAAAAATGATATCATTTCTCAAACCTCTCCCTTTGGACAAAGGGAGATTGAGAGGGATTCGAGCTTTTCGTCTTTAATTTTTCCCATCCTTACCCTTTTTACATTTCACGTTTTACCTTTTACCGAATTTTTCAAATCCCCCCTTACCCCCCTTTGCTAAAGTGGGGGAAAAAAAACTGTGATACAGAGGGTATTTTCATCCTCTACTGGTGCCAGGGTTTTTGCCTGGCATGGGCATCTATTATGAAAATACCGTGAATCGTGAGTCGTGGCAATCTCATCCGACAACGAAGTTGTCGTCCTGAGGAGCGTTTTTTGCGACGTGAGGATCTCATTTTTTGATTTTATTCCAACTCAACACCTCAACGACTCAACACCTTTACATTAATTTTCATCGTCGATGGTGCCGGTTATTTCTCTGGCATGGACGTCAATATTATGGCATAATATTATCCAAGGCGATGCAGCAATTTTTACGGAGTGAGGTGTTTCATGCGAACTCCAGAGTTTGAGGTAAAGCAGATTACGGTTGGGCAATTAGTGGATTTGATGGCGGAGACGTTGGGGGGAGTGCTGGTGACGGTGAATGCCCATTATTGAGTGTTCGAGCTGAAATATTTATTGAAATGGATAATCAATTTGATATGAACCAAATATTTTTTGTTAAAATGTTTTTGAGCAGTTTGAGACGGAAGACATAAATAATATTGTTGATCATAATAAAAAATGAGACAATATCGAATTGAGCAAATTAATACCATAAAAAAATTTCGAAACTCAAAAAAGGCCATGGATTATCAAATTTGGAAGCTTATTGTGAGTATTGCTGTCTGTCAAGGGGCGGGAGTGATAGGAAGTTGGTTTACATCGCAGTCCATTCCCACCTGGTATGAAACTCTTCAAAAACCTTCATTTGCCCCTCCCGGTTGGTTTATTGGACTGGTATGGATAATACTCTATGCTCTCATGGGAATTTCTCTCTATCTGATATGGAATAAATACGGGGAAGACCAGGGAGCATTATCGGCAATCATCCTCTTTTTTGTACAACTCTCCTTAAATGTTTTATGGTCATATGCTTTTTTTGGCTTGAAATCACCCATGGGAGGAATTTACGTCATTATTGCCCTTTGGGTTTCCATTCTAATCACTATGATACGATTTTTTCCTATCGATCGAATAGCAGGATATTTAATGGTACCTTATCTGATCTGGGTGAGCTTTGCCAGCGTATTAAATGCCTTTTTCGTCCGATTAAACCCGTAAGGAGAATCCATGCCAGGCAGCAACCCTGGCACCAGCAGAGGATGAAAATATTTACTGTAAAGATGTTGAGTTGTTGAGGTGTTGAGTCGTTGAGTTGGAATGAATGAAAAGATGAGATTGGATTGCCATGCCACACGCTTGGATGATTTTCCCAAAGCTCTCTTTTATATTTGATATGATCTGTCACGCCGTAGGCTGACGGTGGCTCGCAACGACAGCTTTGAATTGCCTTTATCAAATCAACAAATCAACAGTTCAACAAATCAACGGTATTTTCATAAAAGTTATAGTTGTCCTCATGGTTTTTCTTTCTGAATCTAAAGTCGTAGCTGATTATTGATTATTTGAGGAAGTGAATACATGGATCTATCCCCTCGAGAGCGGATCATTAGAGTTTTAACCCGGCAAGGAGGACTCGACCGCATACCCTGGAGTTTACATTTTGGCGCGAGTTCTGCCTTTACCCCTGGTTCCTATCAGAATTTTACCCAGTATACTGGAATTGTTGATACTTCTGAATTCTACGACTTTGAAGTCCGAATTGCTTATTCTGAAAGAGAAGAGCCTCGTTTTCATACCTCTTCTTCGAATTTTGGACTCCGCATGCTCTCCAATGGTATTACTGCTGATTATTTCGATCCACCCCTTCCCAAAGGTTCATTGGTCACTCCCTGGGGAGTTGGTCTGGTTCCCTGGCCTGATAATCCTGGATCGGAACAAATGGTTCATCCCCTAACTGGGGCAAAAAGTCTGAGAGACTTTGACAATTATCCGGTTCCTGAAATCGATGTTGAGAGTATTCCTCAGGTGAAAAAAAGAGTGAAAAACATTAAAGACAGCGGCCATATATCATCCGCCTATTGCGGAAGTCTTTATGAGTGGTCGCATTGGTTGCGGGGAATGGAAATTTTTATGATCGATTTATTGACTCAACCTGAGTTTGCTCAAATTCTCTTGCAAAAAGTGGCTGATTTTACCTATCGGTTTGCTCGAGCTCACGCTGAAGCCGGAGTGGAAATCCTCTGTTTTTATGATGACTATGGAATGCAGAACTGCTTACAGATTAATCCAGAGTTATGGAGAAAATTTATCAAACCGGAATGGAAAAAAATGCTTGGAAACCTTCGTTCTGAGTTTCCCGATCGTTATTTCTTTCTCCATTCCTGTGGAAATATCGAGGGAATTATTCCTGACCTCATCGAAGTTGGGTTTGATGTTCTTCACCCGATCCAACCTGAATGCCAGGATTCGGAACGAATCATCAGTCGGTTTGGGGATCGAATCAGTTTCTGGGGCACGATCAGCGTCCAGCATACACTTCCTTTCGGGAGCAGAGAAGATATCGAAAATGAAGTCAAATCCCGGATGAGACTGGCGCGTCTCATCCCGTCACTGATCGTTTCACCCTCCAACACCCTCGGTCAGGAAATACCGGTGGAAAACATCCTGACCTATATTGAAGCTTGTCAGAAATATAGTTCATTTACCTGTGGAGGATGAGAATGAACTTTTAAAAAGTAGGACTGCGAACCCAGTGGTGTTTTTTGAAATTTTTCGATCATTTATGATAATCACCGAATTGAAAGGAGAGAATAACCATGGATCTGCAACTCAAAAACAAAATTGCCTGTATAACCGGTGGCAGTGTCGGTATCGGTCTGGGAATAGCCGAAGGACTGGCGAAGGAAGGAACCAATTTGATACTCTGCGCGAGAAATGAAGAACGCGTACATGAAGTAGCGAATAACATTACTGTCAAGTTTGGTGTCAAAGCAGTTGGAGTAAAAGCCGATGTTTCGAAAATCGATGATATTCAAAATTTGGTCAAAGAGATTGAAAAAACTTTTGGTGGAGTAGATATTTTAGTTAATAATGCTGGGACCGGGAGTGCTGAAAAAATTATGGATGCTCCTGATGAAAAATGGTATTACTACTGGGATCTTCATGTCATGGCAGCGGTTCGTACTTCACGAATGCTCGTTCCCTTTATGCGGAAGCGGGGCGGCGGGGCTATTGTCAATATTGCGTCGGTTTGTTCGAAGCAACCTTTGGATTATGAACCGATTTATAACACCACCAAAGCCGCCCTGGTCATGTTCACCAAATGCCTTGCCAATGAGCTGGTTCATGACAATATCCACGTGAACAGTATTTGTCCTGGTCTCATCATGACTCCCGATTGGAGAAAAACTGCCACGATACTCAGCAAGGACCTGGGAATTACCCCAGATGAATATCTGGACCGGGTTGCGAAAGAATTGGCACCCATATCTCGATTTGCCACCACTGATGAATTAGCCAAGTTCATCGTCTTTCTCTGTTCACCTCTGGCCAGTTATTGCATTGGTTCTTCGTATTATTTTGACGGCGGAATGTTGAAATCGACTATGTAAATACTTTATGAGATGGGATAAATCGCACCCCTACATTGAAGACCGAATTTTATTGTAGCGACATGCCATGGCATGTCGCTCACGTTGCATGGAAAAAATGATTCATTTTCATCCTCCCCTTAGTGCCAAGGCTTTTTTATGGCATCAATGTCTACTGTTTCACATACGGCTTGTAATCAGAGGGAGCAATTGAGCGTCCGACGAATCCGGCAAGGATGAAGATGGTGATGGCGTAGGGCAGGAGAAGAATGATTTGAGAGGGGAGAATGCCCAGAGCTTGGAGACGCATTTGAAGGGCATCGGTGATACCGAAAAGAAAACTTGCTGCCAGGCACCCAAATGGTGTCCATTTGCCCAAAATCATTGCCGCCAGGGCAATAAAGCCCCTCCCGCTGGTCATACCCCAGGCGAAAAAGTTCAGGTGACCGATAGATAAAAATACTCCTCCCAAGCTACTGACAACGCAACCTAAAATGACAAAGAAATATTTATACTGATAGACATTGATTCCGGAAGTATCGGCTGCCTGGGGGTTTTCACCGACGGCGCGCAGCCGCAGACCCCAGCGGGTACTATAAAGGAAGAAATGAGAGAGAATAGAGATTAAAATCATGAGGTAGACCAGTTCATTTTGGTTGTTCATGATTGGTCCGACCCAGGGGATTCGATTGAGAAAGGGGAGATCCAGTGTTCTCAAACCGACGATGGTATCGGATGCCCCCCGTGATCCCCAGATTTTCTGGCACATGTACGCACTGAATCCCAAACCAAAAACATTAATACCGGTACCAACCACGATTTGATTTCCCTGATATTTTACCGTCAAAATCGCCATGATTATTCCCAGAAGACATCCCGAAGCCATACCGGCGAGAACGCCCAGTATTGAACTCCCGGTTAAATAGGTGGCGAACACGGCAAAAAAAGCAGAATTAAGCATAATTCCTTCCAAACCGATATTCACCACCCCGGCACGCTCGGTAAACATCCCCCCCAGGGCAGCGAAAGCGATCGGTGTCGCCATTCGCAATGATGCTTGAAACAAACTGAGATTGATAATTGATGTGAGGTTCATCGTATTAATCTTTCCGCCGTAATATTATATATTTAATAAAAGAGGGAGCAGCGACCAAAATAATCACCAGTGATTGGATAATCAAAGAGATATCCAGTGGAACTTTGGTCATCCGCGTCATGGTCATTCCACCGGCACGTAGCATTCCGAACAGTATGGAAGCGAAAATACAACCAAAGGGGTGGAGCCGTCCCACGAGGCTTACCGCGATACCATCCCACCCATACCCAGGGGAAAACCCCTCAACAAATCGTCCATGAACCCCGAGGACCTCGCCGGCTCCTCCCACCCCAGCCACAAAAGCACTGAATAAAAAAGCCATAATGAGTCGTGAATGAACATGGATACCACGATTCTCGCTTGCCGCTGGGTTCAAACCTACTGCGCGAATCTGGAATCCGAGATACGTTTTAAAAAGGAAATAATAAACCAAAACCGTAAAGGCCAGTGAAATGAGAAACGAAACCGATAATTGAGTGGGGGGAAGAATTTTGGGAAGGACAGCGCTGGTTTGAATAGGGTTGGTTTGTGCGACCCAACCGGGTGCTTTGAAACGATAATTGACGAAATAACTGGTTAAGTATGTTGCAATATAACTCATCATCATGGTGGTGATGACTTCACTGGCTCCAGTGAAGATTTTTAAAAGAGCAGGGATGAGGCACCATAATGCGCCGAAAAGCCCACCCGCAATCAGGGTGATCAGGACATGGATGATCGGAGGAATCCCGTGAAAAACACTACCAGCTATGGCTGCGGCAAAAGCTCCCATGAGAAACTGTCCTTCGATGCCGATATTAAAGAGACCAGATCGAAAAGCTAAGAGAAATGACAGCGACGTAAATAGAATTGGAGTCGCTTGAGTGAGAGTCTGACCTATACCGAATTTGTTTCCGAAAGCGCCTCGGAAGAGCGCATTGAAGGCACGAAGTGGGGAATAACCGGTAATGGTTAGAATAATGGCACTCAATAAGAAAGCGAGCAGGATAGCAATCAATTCGGGGAGGATGGAGCGGGAGCGAGAGAGATAATGAGCCGTTTTATTTAGCATGCGGTTCCACCCATGAGCAACCCGTATTGATATTCGTCGGCTTCCGGGGAAAGTTCTCCAATAATTTGTCCTTCATAGAGAACGATCACCCGGTCGCTGATCGACCGTATCTCATCCAGGTCGGCAGATATCAAAAGGACTCCTGAGCCGTTATTTTTCAACTCGATGAGTTTGTTTCGGATGTATTCGCTGGCGGCAATATCCAGTCCCCGGCTTGGTTGAGCTGCGATAGCCAGGGCGACATTTCGGGATAATTCCCGTGCCAAAACCACTTTCTGCTGATTTCCACCGCTTAAATTTCTAACGAAGGTCTCCTTTCCGGGGGTAGCGATTTCAAATTCTTCAATTGCATTCTGTGCAAACTGATCAATAGACATCTCGTTGCGAGTGATTAATCCCATTTTATAAGGAGGCAGATCTTCGTAGCCCAAAATTAGATTATCTTTCACCGAGAAATCCGAAATGATACCTCTTTTCGGACGGTCTTCGGGAATATGAGAAATTCCCATTAAAATGCGTTTTTTGGGAGGATAATGGGTAATATCCTTTCCTTGAAAAATAATTTCCCCCTTTTGTGGGTATCTCAACCCAACTAAAACCTCGGCCAGTTCGGTTTGACCATTTCCCTCCACTCCCGCAACACCGAGAATTTCATACGAATGAATAACAAAGCTGATATTGTGGAGAGCATGACCGCCCCGATCACGAGAGACGGTGAGACCCTCAACCGACAGAATAACTTCGGGTTGGGGTGATTTGACTTTTTCAAAAGAGAAGAAAATCTTGCGTCCTACCATCATTTCCGCCAGTGACTCTGGAGTTGCATCGGTAATGGGAAGGGTTCCGATTTTTTTTCCTCGACGCAAAACGGTTACCCGGTCACAAATACAAAAAATTTCCTTCAGTTTATGAGAAATAAAGATGATGGTTTTTCCCTGGTTTGCAAGCTGGCGAAAAGTTTTAAAGAGCTGGTCAACCTCTTGGGGTGTGAGAACGGCAGTTGGTTCATCGAATATCAAGATATCAGCACCCCGATAGAGAATTTTAAGGATTTCCACCCGTTGTTGCAACCCGATCGGGAGATCGCGGATTTTGGCATCCAGGTCGATCTCGAAGCCGGTGGCTTTTAAAAGTGCGAGGAGTTCTTTTCGGATTTGGTTCCGATCAAGAACGAAGCCCTGACATGGTTCTTTACCAAGCACGATGTTTTCCCATACCGACATGTTTTGAACCAGGTTGAATTGTTGATGTACCATACCGATACCATGGGCAATGGCCTGGGAAGGACTTCCAATGGTGACCTCGTGACCGCGTATGAAAACTTTTCCCGCATCGGGTCGATACAATCCATAGAGGGTGCTCATCAAAACAGATTTACCGGCACCATTTTCACCTAAAAGGCCATGAATTTCTCCCTGGTTGACCGAGAGATCAATATGATCGTTGGCGAGTACACCGGGGAAATGCTTGGTAAAACCCAGAAGAGTCAGGGCTTCAGCCATGGATGATTTATCCACCAAACTCTGTCGGTCGTGGGACTTTAATCTCTCCGGTTTTAATTTTTTCACGGGCATCGATAACTTTATCAAGAATTTCTTTTGGAATCGCTATCGGATGAGTGAACCCGAACTTTTCTTCCCAAAATTTTTCTTCTTCGGGCAGTCGGCACACGCCCACCCAGCCATCGGCGGCCCCTTTTTCGATGATACCACCTTTGAACGTTCCATCGAAGGCAGCTTTGATGGTTTCATAGGTCGCAATATCTACCCGTTTTGTCATGCTGGCTAACATTTTTGGATTTAAGTAACATTGACAGGCGTCGACACCCATACCGTAAACACTTCGCTCGTTTGCGGCTTCCAGGGATCCCAATCCGCTTTTTCCGGCAGCTGGCCAGATGATATCGGCTCCGCTATCGATCAAGCTGAAGGCGAGCTCTTTCCCTTTGGTTGGATCGGCCCAGGCTCCGACAAAAACAGCCGGCAGGACTTCAGCTCCGGTATTGGCCCATTTCACACCGGCATCGAAACCCATAAAGAAATCACGAATGAGAGGAATATCCATACCACCAATCATACCAATTTTTTTGCTGGCACTCATATTTGCGGCAATCACTCCTAAAAGGAAGCCACCTTCATTCGCCTTAAAAAGGAGAGAAGCCACATTGGGTTGTTGAACCACCATGTCCACGATGGCGAATTTCTGATCGGGGTATTCAGCAGCAATCTTATTCAAAGCATCTGCCTGATCAAAACCTACGCAGACGATGATTTCATATTCCTGCGACATAGCAAAATCACGCTGATATCCTTCATACTCAGCCACTGCTTTGGGCTCGACGTAATCCAGTTCAACCCCAAACTCCTCCTTGGCTTTCATGGCACCTGCATAGGCAATATCATTGAAAGATTTATCTCCGAGTCCTCCAGTGGCACAGATGAGACCAATTTTTTTGGCTTCGGCTATCTGTGCCTCACCACTCCAAACACATGAAATGAATACCAGTACGACGAAAGAGAAAAGAAGCGTGAGCAACAAGTGTTTTTTCACCGATAACACCTCCCGTTTATAATTCTTTTTTCATTCTATCCCAGTCAAAAATGAAAGGCAAGGAATCCCTAATAATATAATTTTTTTGAATCTATCACAACTCTGGACGCTTGGGAATGGGTATGTTACCCTGTAAAAAGGGTCATGGTGAAGACTATTTCTATTTTAGGTGATGTCATGAATCCGAAACGGGTACGGATTCTTTAACATGCAGAATAAAATTGGGATCAGTCATTTATTGGATAAGTCGTGACCAGAGGGTGGAGAATAACTGGGCGATTATCTATGGTATGGAGAAATGTACTTTTTTGAACCCTATCCGGAGCCGCTGATGGAACTGACTGATTCCGGGAAAGACCGAGAATAAGGAATTCACTCATCACAAGCAATAAAGGGGACTCTATGGATCGAGAGCAAATTATGGTTTTAGTACGGGATATTATCAATCAATTGCCCAATCCTATCCGTGAGAATATTAAAAATCTGGAGTTCATTATTGAAGATCGACCATCCCCGGAGATACGTCGTCAATTTCGGGGAGCCATGTTATTGGGGCTCTATCAAGGGGTACCGCTTCCCAAAAGGGGTCCCGGTTACACCTTTGTTCTCCCGGATCGAATATCGTTGTTCTATGAAAACTTGATGAGAGTGGTTGTCGATGAGAAGGATTGGCCTCGGGTTTTAAAGGATGTCATTTTGCACGAAATTGGTCATTATTTTGGCTTCGATGAAATAGGAATTCGGCAGTTGATGGATGAAATGAAACCTGAAAAATGATTTGTAAGGGAGATGGGGTTCCCATGGTTAAGAATTTTGATTGGTATTGGGAAGAAATTCGTAAAGTGTTTCAAAATGATGCCCATATGATAGACCATACCCAAAGAGTTTTTGACTATACTCGCCAAATTGTTGTTGGTCAACCAGGCATGAACGAAGAAGAAAAAAGAATAACCGCTCTTGCGGCTCTTTTACACGATATTGGTATCTTAGAATCAGAGAAAAAATATCATTCCCGCTCGGGAAAATACCAGCATGTCGAGGGACCGCCCCTGGCACGGATGATCATGATAAAAGCAGGTGAACCACAGGCGATCATCGATCGGGTTGCTTATATTGTCGGTAATCATCACCACTTTTCAAAAGCGGATGGTATTGATTTTCAAATAATGATTGAAGCCGATATGTTGGTGAATCTTCGGAATGAGACAATTCGACCCGATAAATTGGCCACGTTTATCGAAAAATTTTTTAACACTCAACGGGGGAGAGAGTTAGCAAAAAGCATTTATTTAAAAAAGTAGTCACACCTATTCTGCGGGACAGCTCATTGATGTTGAAAACCAAGGGTACGATTGGGGAAGTCACCCTATCGTGAGCAAGGGAAATGTTTTCAATTTCACTTATGAATTTTGAGCATTTAATCCCTTCTCTCTTGATGGGAGAAGGTGAGGATGAGGGTGATATATTGTTTCTGCATTTACGTGATAGGTTCGGGGATAGATTTTTTTTATGGCTTTTTTAAATTCTCGAATCAATTTTGTAAAACAATTATGTTATAATTGTGGCTGGTTTGATTACACCATTTACAGGAGGAATATGAAATGGCTTTGAAAATTGATGAAGAAGCTTGCATTGGTTGTGAATTGTGTGTTCAGGTTTGTCCGGATGTATTCGAAATGAACTCCGACGGAAAAAGCGTCGTCAAACTCGGTGTTGACGAAAACCAGGACTGCATTGATGAAGCGATTGATTCCTGCCCGACCAGCGCCATTACAAAAGATTAAACCGTTCGGCCCGACTGATGCAAGCCGGGCTGTCTTAAAAATTTTAAAAATTATGAACAGAGGTCTTGATATTAATGGCTAATTTCTATAGAATAATCACTGCTTGTTTGATATCAAAATGAGTTTGCGCCCTCATCGTCTAGCCTGGTAAGGACACCGCCCTTTCAAGGCGGCGACAGCGGTTCAAATCCGCTTGAGGGCGCCATTTTTTTTTCAACGATTTTCCTTCTTTCTCATCCACATACGAACGTCTCTCATTAGAGGAGAATTTATCCTATCCTGAAAATACCAGGATAGCAGCCTGCGGCGCAAGATAAAAAGATAAAAGACAGAAAAGAAGACGTGGGGAAAAACCACTCCACGTGCCTACGATGTAAGATTGAAAAGACTTTGAAAAATAAAAACCCACAGGATTCGATGTTAATCGTCACCCCTGAATGTTTCTATCAGGGGTCTTGAGTAAACGTAAAAGGCGATGGATTCCCGATTAAAACATTCGGGAATGACGAATGGTTATTGTTATGGCTCCTCGCATAAAACCCATTGCGGGTATAGTTCATAGCGCCCTGGGTTTTCATTATCACTGATGTACCCAAGCAGAATAACGGTCTATCTTGGTAATTATTTTTTCATTTTTGTATCGCGGTGATATACTAAAAAAGAAATAGAGTTACTGTAAACCATTTGTACTTTATTGACCTTTTGTTTGGAGGACAGAAATGAAAATTGGAATCTTTGGGCTTCCCTTAACCGGGAAAACCACCATATTTTCGCTTTTAACGGGAATTCCCTATGATGGTTTGTATAAAACCGAAGCTGAAGAAAGAGTTTCTCGGGTAAGAGATGAAAGACTCGATAATCTGGCAAAAATTTATGAACCTGAACGAATTGTATACACTACATTGGTTTTTGTTGATATACCCAGTTTTAATACTGCCTCTGACAAGAAAGAAAAAACCAAAATACTACAAATGATCCAGAATGTGGATGCACTCTTGTTGGTCATCCGTGCCTTTCGTAACGATGCCATCCCCATGCCGCTCGGTTCGGAAACACCTCAACAACAGTTGGAAGCCCTGCGGACGGAGCTCATCATCCGGGACATGGAAGTTGTCGAAAACCGGTTGGTCCGCCTTCAAGAACAAAAAAAGAAAAAAAAGCCGACATCGGAAGAAGAGAGAGAAGAAATTCTTTTGGGGTTGATACAAAAGGAACTGGAAGAGGGAAATTTTGCTTCTCGTTGTCAATTGTCGACAGATGATAAGAAAATCCTGGGGTCCCTGGCGTGTTTTACCTTAAAGCCGATCATAGTGACCATCAACGTTGATGATGAACAGCTCGCTCAGAATGATTATCCCGGTAAATCAGCAATTTATGATGAATGTTCCAAACAAAACTTTGCTTTTTTGACTATTTCGGGGAAAATCGAATCTGAATTGGTGGAACTGTCGGATGAAGAAAAAAAGGAATTTATGTTGGATTTAGGAATTCAAAAAGCTGGAATTGAACGATTAGCCCAGGCTGTTTATGATCATATTGGATATATTTCTTTCTTTACTGTCGGCAAGGATGAAGTTCGGTCCTGGACGATTGAAAGAGGAACCAACATGAAACAAGCCGCAGCTAAAATCCATACTGATCTGGCTCGGGGCTTCATTAAAGCCGAGGTGATGAAATATTCCGATTTAATTCATTTTGGAAATGAAGAAAAAGTAAAACAGGCGGGGCTATGGAAATTAGCAGGAAAGGAAGAAATCGTTGAAGATGCCAATATCTTGACGATACGAGCGAATGCCTGAATTGCTTTTTCAATTTTACGGCATAAGCTGAGCTTACCCGATACAATAAACTCTAATAGAATAACCAGCGGAAGGGTTTTATCGATAAAGCTCACTTATCCCTCTTATGAAAATACAGTGACGAGTAACGAGTGACAAGTGACAAGTAAACAACTCAAAGGTACTCAATCATCACCATTCCCCGGACCTCTCCCTTTGGATAAAGGGAGATTGAGAGGGATTCGATCTTTTCATACTTCTCCTGTTTTATACATTTCACCTTTCACCTTTCACAGCCTTTTGCTAAAGTGGGGAAAAAACTTTTATACAGAGGGTATTTTCATCCTCTACTGATGACAGGGTTTTTGCCTGGCATGGACATCTCTTATGGTATGATGTTTACCACTGAATACTCCGATCCCCACTCATTTGGGATAGTTTTAGCATGAGGGTCAACATGCCATTTTCCATCGACTAAATAAAGGTATTCATATTCACCATAAGGAAGCGATAAAAACGTTTTCCATTTTCCATCAAGAGATTTTTTTAGGGGATGAGCGTTTTCTTTTCCCTGATTAAAACCGCCAACCAAAAGTACCTTTTTTGCTTTGGGAGCATAATAATGAAAAACGACTTTTGGCATAGTTTTCATCCCTCCTTTAACTGAATAATCGCTCCGATCGAGATGAGAAGATACAAATCATTCATATTAGATTGAAGGAGTCTTAGCATTCTTTTTCATTTTCTACTTGATTCTTAGCCGGGAGGTTCCGTATTAAATTATTTCCTGACCTTCAATACCAAAGATACATTGTTTGATCAATATCAAACTGATTTAGAAAGAATTATACAAACAGTTCTCATAAGCGGCGTTTTTATACATGAGGAACAATAAAAAAGCCCTTCCCGATTGGAGGGAAGGGCTATATAATATCATATTTCTCTGCTAATTACTTTTTCGGTTTTCCTTCAGGAGGAAGAATGACGGTATCGACCAGATAAATGATGGCATTCGAAGCTGCTAATGAACTCACCACCTGGATCTTTTTATTGACTATGATTGGCGGGTTTTTGAATAGGATGTTCAACATGTTTCCATTGACTGTTTTGTATGATTTCCCTTCACGAAAATCATCAACTGAGAGCCGAACCGGAATCACATGGTAAGTAAGAATGTCGATCAGCTTCTGTTTGTTTTCTGGCTGGAGAAGTCGGTCGAGCTTTCCTTCGGGAAGCTTGGCGAAGGCTTCATCAGTTGGAGCAAAAATAGTATATTGTCCTTTGTTTAATATTTCTCCGAGATCAGCTGCTTCGACGGCGGCAACAAAAGTTTTGAGTTGATTGGAAGCCTTTGCCGTGTCCATAACATTTACATATTGTGAATTTTGGGCAAAAGCCAGACCAGACAATAGAGCAACAACTATGATGACTAAAAAAGTGACGAGCGCGTTACGGTTTGCTATCATTGCACCTACTCCTTATTTTTTAATTTACACTGAGCACCTTTTTTATTCAGTGCTTCGACTTGTGAAACTATATCACATATTTATAATTTTGGTTTGGAATTATTGATATACTATCGAATCCCCTCTTTATTTAAGATATAATTATTTGGGGGGGGGTTAATAAAATCATACTCGTTTCGATTTATAAAAAAATTCACCTCTCATTCTCCCGATTCCCAGTTAAACCTTTTCACTTTTTCCATTGAAAACAAGTTTGAATTGAAGATAAGCATTTTTAATCCATATGTTTATCGAATAATGAGGGATGACCATGAAAATCAGGAATTATTGGTTATGGGTAATTATTACGATTTTTGTTTTTGGATTAAGTTTTGGCTGGATTGAAGCCAAAGAGAAGAGCATATCGGTTGATATTGAAAAGAAAGATAGTATAACCGAACCAAGCCCTCGTTCTGATACCAACCGAGCACAATCGGAGAGTGGATCCCTAACCTGCTGTGATGATTTTCACTATCTCTGCCAATATGGAAGCTATCAAGAAATCAAAGAAGCAATTGAAAAAGGAGCGGATGTTGATTGTAAGGATGAGCTGGGATGGACTCCATTGATAAGTGCTGTCACTTATCAGCCCGACCCGAAAGTCATCCATTTGTTGGTTGAAGCCGGAGCCGATGTTGACGAAACCGACTGGGATGGAATGAACGCGCTTATGGCAGCCGCCGAGGGAAGTGATGTTGAAACTGTTAAATATTTAATCGAGAATGGAGCAAAAAACGACATAAATACTCCAGATTGGGAATACGGATTTACCCCACTTCTCTGGGCTGCCAAAAATAATGAAAAATTTGGCCCGCAGGTTATTGAAACCTTAATTGAAAACGGGGCGGACATGAATACTAAGGATAAAATGGGATTTACCCCACTTCTCTGGGCTTCGATACGGAATGCCAAACCCGATGTCATACGAACCTTAATTCAAAGTGGCGCTGATATTAACCAAAAAGGCCCAAAAAATGTTACTCCACTTATGTGCGCAGTGACTATGAATTCTAATCTCAAAATTGTCGATACCTTGCTCGATTTAGGAGCTGATGCAACACAAATCAACGATGAAGGGAAAAAGGCGGTCGATTATGCTTATCAAATCGAGAAATTTAAAGCAACCGACACTTTAAAAAAACTTGAAGCAGCGAGTGGTGTCGTTCAGCATTCTTCTGAACCTTCCCCGACCACGATGGCTACCACAATTCCTTCGCCATCGATAACCTATATCCCATCACCAACTCCAACGACCATCGAGAACATCCTTCCCACTCCCATTCCTCCCTCTATCTATGATGACCCTTCAGGAAAATTTACCTTGGCGCTTCCATTGGGATTTTCTTTTATCACTTATGTCGCGCAGGAAGGAACAATCGGTGCTAATTATCGAACCCCCGATGACCTGGCAATCCTGGAAATTCGGAGCTTTCCGTCCCCTGAAGAATTGCAGCGCTATTTAACCCAAACTGCCGAAGGTATGACATTTCGGGGGGAAAGTACGATCACTGCTCATGAAAAAACCGGAAAGATCAAAGTTTATTCAAAAATGACTGAGAATGGTGAGCTGCTCAATATCGGAGGGACCTATGAAGGAATGAATATTGCCCTATCAGTGATCGGTCTCCCAATACTCATGTATCAATCGTCGAGTAGCTGGCTATTGCCTCTTTTTAAAGGACTGACCTGGGAAGGGAAAACGCCGATTGTCGATGGTCGATATATTGACCCCTCAGGTTTATTCATTTTTACATTACCCGATAATGTAACCTTTCTCTACTCATTTAAGGAAGATTTTTATTATAATCAACCGGTTCGAGGAACACCAGCCGCGAATGGAATGGTTGGTAGTACCCCTGGCAACGGTCAGGTAATAATCGCCAATTTTTCATCAGTTGAAAATTACGAACATTTCCTGAGTGGTTATGAAGATCGAGTACAGAGTAAAGAGTATCAGATACACGGTTCAAGCACCTTTGATGCAAATGGTATAATGGGGAAAACTACTCTCTATTCGTATATGTATAATAACCAGAAGAGGGCAGAACTCCTCACCGTCTATGAAGGAACAAGAGTAGTTATCCTGGTTCAGATTCCGGCAGACAGTTATCAAGCTGCACAAAATTGGCTCTTGCCGTTGTTTAAAAGTGTATCTTGGGAAAAAGAAGAGTCAATACCTGTGTTTTCTCCTCAACCAACCAGAACACCTTTACCAAGCTCATCTCCGCAGCTAAGCGCTACAGATTTATATTCTCAAGGAGTTGATTTAATCGAACAAAATAAGTATCAAGAAGCGATTCCCCTTTTAAAACAAGCGATTACAATCCAACCCGACTTTGGTCTGGCCTGTGGCGAGCTCGCTTATTCCTATATCCAGCTTGAACAATATGAAAAGGTTGTATCTGAACTCAGCGGAAAGCTCCTTCAAAAAACAGAATATTCGACCGCCTATAACCTGCTTGGATGGGCATATGAAAATCTGGATAAACTCGGTGAAGCTCTCAACGCCTATCAGCTGGCCGTTCAATTGGATCCTGGTTATGCAACAGCTTATGCAAATATAGGATATGTCTGTAATAAATTGGAAAAGTACCAGGAAGCGGTCGATGCCTTTAAACAATCCCTCAATTTGAAACCCGGGAGTCCTTATGTTCATAACAACTTGGGTATAGCTTATGAGGGGGTGGGGAAATACGACGCAGCCCTCCAATCTTATCAGGAGGCCATCCGTCTCAAACCTGACTACGCCAATGCCTACACCAATCTTGGGTATGTTTATTATTATCAGGATCAAAATCAGGAAGCGGTCGATGCCTTTCAAAAAGCAATCCAGCTCAATCCAGATGATGAATATGCCTATTATTACTTAGGATTGACTTATCTTCAACTCAACGACAAATCCTCAGCTCAAAAACAATATGAGATTTTAAAGACCAAAAACCAATCGTTAGCAGAAAAATTAATCAAAAAGATCAATCCATAATTTTTGATGAGGAGTGATTTTTGTGAAAATAAATAATACTCTATTATTTCTATTCTGTATGGTGATGATTGGAAATCTCGTCATCGTAGCAAGCTCCAGCGCTGATACCATTATCCAATTCCCATCTCTTGAACAACCGACCCCAAGTCCCACAACAGTATTACCCTTTCAAAATCAAACGCCTCAACCCACCCCCACTTCGGTATTTCCAATTATTTCTCCCCCGGCACCGACACAAGCCGGACCCCTGATACCGACTCCTCAGACAACCACAACCCCGGTACCCATTCAAGTAAAACCACAAATTGCCTGGGGGGTTTTCAATGTATATAAAGAATTTGGGACTGGTGATAAACTGCTTTTAGGTCTGGATATCGACTACCCGTTGAATTGGAAAGCTCAGGCTGATGTGTATAACCGAATTGTTACTTTCAATGAAAATCCTTCTGGTATGGTATCGTTTTTAGTTTTACCCGCCTGGCAGGGGAGCTGGACGGATGCATATGATTTTTTTAATACCATTGTTCCAGGACTATCCCAAAGATTTGTCAATCTCTCCTTATTAAATCAGGAGTCAGGTTCGGCTCCAAACCAAGCAATTGGAGTTAGTACAACTTATTATAAAGCGGATTTACAGGGATTTATGCAAGGGAAGGAGATGTTCATCCATACTGAAATCGCGGTTATGAGAATTCAAATAACCGCTACCAGCAATTTGAGTTATGCTGGAGCAGTCGTGTGCTATGCACCTCGAGAACTCTATCAAGAAAAGTTCCAAAGCTTTTTTGGCCGCATGATCAAATCAGTAGCCAAATCAATACAGGCTGTTCCAGAGAAAAAAGAAGGGGGAACCACTGGATAGACCACAATGCCGCTATGTG
>CAYSWT010000016.1:0-24650 GCA_964434845.1 uncultured Atribacterota bacterium
AATAACCAGCAAACAATGAAAACTCATTTTATTCAGGATATTCAATAATTCCATTTACCGAACCTCTCCCTTTGGATAAAGGGAGATAAGAGAGGGATTCGATTGGTTGACCATCCATTTCAAATCCCCCCTGACCCCCCTTTTCTAAAGTGGGGGAAAGGATTTTCATCTTCATATGGTGATGCGCAGCAGCATGGCGGTCTATCCTGGAAACTCATTTTCGGGTTTGATAAATCAAACCCCTACAAAAGACTATTTTGATTGATTGTAGGGGCAGCAGTTTATTGCGCCCTATTTAATTGTAGCGACACGCCATGGCGTGTCGAAATTTAGGTTTTCATCTTCTCATCACGGTATGAATAATCGGGAGGAACCTATGAGCTTTCAAAATTGGTGTTTTTGTATTTTGGCAGCGGGAGAAGGGAAAAGAATGATTTCCTCCCAACCCAAGGTCATCTTACCCGTTCTGGGGAAACCTTTAATAAATTATCTCCTCGATACTGCTTCAGATAATCATTTAGGAAGGCGAATGGTGGTCGTTTCTCCGCTTTCCCACGATTCCATTCGACAAGTCGTTGATCCGCAGGTAAAATTAGTTATTCAGAAAAAGCCCCTGGGAACGGCAGATGCAGTCAAATCGATTCTTCCCCATCTTGATGCCGATATTGATAAAGTGCTCATCGTTTACGCTGATATGCCGCTCCTCCACGCCGAAACACTGAGCCAGTTCATGTCGTTCTTTGAACATAACCAAACTCCTCTGGCTCTTCTCACTACTGAATCAACGACCCCCACCGGTTTTGGCCGCATCATTCGGAACTCGGCTGGGGTACCGCTCAGGATTATCGAGGAAAAAGATTGCACCCTTGATGAGAAAAAAATACCAGAAATAAATCTGGGGATTTATGCTTTTCAAAAGGAATTTATGGGAAGCATCTTATCAGCAATTGACAATCAGAATATTCAGGGTGAATACTATCTCACTGATGTCCTCGAGGTCGCTCAAAAACAGAATTTTGAAGTATCCGTCTACACTGTTCCCTGGGATTCACAATTTACCAATGTCAACTCTCCCCGTGATTTATCAACTGTGATATCATTACTTCATTTCAAAAAAATCGATCTTTTATTTGAACAGGGAGTAAAAATTCTTGATCCCAATACCACTTATATCGACTGGGATGTTCGGTGTGAAAGAGATATCTGGTTGTATCCGGGAACCATTCTCGAGGGGAAAACTGAAATTCATGAAAGTTCGATTATCGGACCCTATACTCGATTAGTCAATAGCAGAGTGGGGAGAGGGTGCCATATTGAGTACAGTGTGGTTGAGGATTCTCTCATTGAGGATATGGTTTTGATCGGACCCTTTGCTCACCTCCGAATGAACGCTCATGTAAAAAATGGTGCTCGCATCGGGAATTTTGTTGAAGTAAAAAAGTCTGTTGTTGGAGAAGAGACCAAGGCTCTTCACCATAGTTATCTTGGCGATGCCCAGTTAGGGAAGAGAGTGAATATCGGTGCCGGAACCATCACCTGTAATTTTGATGGCAGACAAAAACACCCGACGATCATATATGACCAGGTTTTTATCGGAAGTAACAATTCTCTGGTGGCTCCGGTGACGATTGGAGAAGGAGCATATACGGCAGCTGGTTCGACTATTACCCGAGACGTACCACCTTTAGCTCTTGGTATCGGAAGAGCAAGGCAAGTTAATATTGAAAAATGGGTAGAAAAGAAAAAAAATCAGGAGCTGATGGGCAAATGATTTGCTATACTGAAATATCTCAGCATCTGAAAATATTTTCTGGAAGAGCAAATCCTTACTTAGCACAGGAGATCTGCTGGTACCTCGATGTTCCATTGGGTCGTGCGGATGTAGGGAGGTTTTCAAACGGCGAAATTCGAGTACAGATTGAAGAAAGTGTTCGCGGATGTGACGTTTTTGTGATTCAACCAACTTGCCCCCCAGTAAACGACCATCTCATGGAATTGCTCATCATGATTGATGCACTGAACCGGGCATCGGCAAAAAGGATAACCGCAGTGATTCCTTTTTATGGGTATGCCAAGCAAGACCGAAAAACCAAAGGGAGAGAGCCGATTTCTGCCAAACTGGTGGCCAATCTCTTAGTGACCGCTGGAGTTGACCGGGTTTTGACCATGGATTTGCATGCTGGACAGATTCAGGGATTCTTTGATATTCCCGTGGACAACCTGGTTGCTCAACCGTTATTATCCCGTTATTTTGCATCCAAGAACCTATCGGATGTGGTAGTCGTCAGTCCAGATGTGGGTGGAACTGCCCGGGCTCGTAATTTTGCTAATCATCTGGGGGTTGATTTGGCAGTCATCGATAAATATCGGCCAACCTATGCGCAGGTTCAAGTGATGGATGTTATCGGAAATGTACAGGGGAAAAGCGCTATTTTGATCGACGATCTGATCGATACCGCCGGGACTTTGGTTGAAGGAGCTCAAGCCTTGAAGGAGAGGGGAGTCGTTGAAGTGTATGCCTGTGCAACTCACCCCGTTTTTAGTGATCCGGCATTAGATCGAATCCAAAACTCATGCTTGAAAGAGGTGGTTGTAACCAACACCATCCCATCGAATTCAGAGGAATTGCACCGTCGGACTGACAATAAAATCAAGGTGCTCTCGGTCGCTCCCATTTTTGCCGAAGCGATCAAGAGAATTTACGGGGAGATGTCGGTAAGTGAACTTTTCCTGTAATGGAAGTAAGATGGATGAATGAAACAACCGTCACTCGGTAAAAAATGCCAATGACGCTTGAGAGCGGAGGGAATATAATGAATCAAAAAGAAATTGTGACCATCATGACGGAAAAAAGGGAGAACACTGGGAAAGAAATCATGAAAAAGATGAGAAAACAGGGTTGGATCCCGGGGGTGTACTATGCATCTGAAAGTAAAGGTGGGAATACCATATTATTAAAAATGCAGGAAAGTGAGTTGAAAAGAGTTCTGAAAGTCCATGGTGTGACCCATCATCTTTTAAATATTTCCATCGATGGTGAAATCCATCGGGGAATTATTAAGGAAATTCAAAGGAATCCGATTAAAGAGGAAGTTTTACATATCGATTTTTACGGAGTTCGAGCCGATCAAAAGATTACGTTAACCGTTCCTCTCATTATCCGGGGGGAGGCACCGGGAGTCAAAGCCGGTGGGATACTCGAGTTAGTTATGCAAGAAATTGAAGTTGAATGTCTGCCCGACGCTATACCCGAGTTTATTGAGGTGGATGTCAGTAGGCTCGATGTTGGCGATTCCATCCATCTGAAAGACTTAAAGATTCCGGAAGGAGTCACGCTCAATGAAAACATTGAAGATGTCGCAGTCGTTGTGACGCCGCCGGAGGTCATTCCCGAAGCTGCTCCACCTGCAGAAGGTGAAGTAACCGAACCGGAAGTTGTCAAGAAGGGTGAAAAGAAGGAGAAGGAAGCTGAGGAAGAGTAAGTGCATCTGGTGGTTGGGCTTGGAAATCCTGGTCAGAAATACCAATTGACCCGTCACAACGTCGGTTTTCGGGTACTGGATGACTTTGGTTGTCGCTATGGGTGGAAATGGCGCAAAGCTAAACGTTTTGCCTGGACTCATGGAAAAATCGATGGTAATGAAATCTATTTGGTTAAGCCCCTCACTTATATGAATTTAAGTGGTATGGGGCTTCTCTCTTTTTTCAGTTTTACTGCCAAATCTTTCGAAAAGAAAATAATCGTCCATGATGAACTTGATCTTCCTCCTGGAGAAATTCGTATCACTCGCGGAGGAGGAACAGCTGGTCATAGGGGACTTCATTCGATTTCTGAGTTTTTTAACATCAAAGACTTTATTCGTATCCGAGTTGGAATTGGGAAACCAATTCAAAAGGATGATATCGTCGATTATGTTTTAGATTTTCCTGGGGAAGAAGAGTACGCTATTCTCGCTGAATCCGAAAAGAAAGCGGTTGATGCTTTGATCTGTCTCATCACTTACGATGTTCAAACAGCAATGAATCGGTTTAATTGAATTCAAAGGAGAATTCATCGTTGTGGATAAGAAAAAAACTGCAGGAATGATATCCTTGATTTTCCAACCGACTTTTATCCCGATTATTCTTTATTTATTGGTTTCATTTCAAGTTGCATCGGGATGGAAAGCATTTTTATATGCATTCATTGGAATTGGATTTGTTACTGTTGCTCCGATAGTGTTAATTACCCTTTTAACCCGACTCAACAAGGTATCTGATCCGGATCTTCCCGACCGACGAGAGCGGTTTATTCCCTATATGTTGATTGTTGGTTTCTATGTCATCGTATTTTTTCTCTTTTTCTTTCTGCATGCTCCCCGTCAAATACTCGCCATAACCATGTCTTATATTTTGGTGACGCTGGTTGGAGCCATTATCTCCCTTTTCTGGAAAATCAGTATGCACCTGGCAGGAATCGCCGGACCAATAACCGCTTTGGTATTTTATGTTCATCCTTATTTTGTATTCACCTATTTACTCCTTTTCCTATTAGGATGGGCACGATTCACCCTGAAAAAACATACGCTTCTACAGATATTTGCCGGGAGCGTGTTTTCGATTTTGCTCACCTTCTTGACTATACGACTTTATTCATGAAGATTCCTCGTCTCTGTCAACAATTATTGGAACGGTTACGTTCCTCTTCTCGAGTTTATCTATCGGCTATTCATCCGGTTCGGCCTTTGATGGTGAGATTAATAGCTGAAACCGATTTATCACCCCTCTTTTTCATTACCTCCAGTGACGAAACCAAAAGGAAAGTTTATCGACAGATTGAAAGCTTGTCTTTTTTTTCGGAGAAGGAGGTTGCGCTCTATTTAACTGACTTTGATGAAAAATATGCTGATATTCTCTTTCAAAAAAACGTCAGTGAAAAGAAAAAACTAGTCGTCATCATGAATGTGAATGAGTTAAGCCGGGAAGTGATCGATCTGGATACCTTCATCAGCTCATCGATGCTCCTTCTGAGTGGGAAAGAATATTCACGGGATCGATTGATTGATCAGTTGTATCAAATGGGTTACGAGCGCAAGGATTATGTGAGAGAAAAAGGAGATATAGCCATACGGGGTGAAGTTTTTGATATATTTCCTCCTGATTTTAATGATCCAATTCGAACCTATTGGTGGGGGAATCTATTGGAAAAAATGAAATTTTTCCAGGCTGATAATCAACGGACAACCCAAACCGTGGATCGTTCGTTTATCATTCCCAGAAATGGCGAGTTCAGGACAATACCGCTCGTAAAATTCATCAAGAAAATTGCTGGCACTCTTTTTTGGGATGATGTGTATTCCGAAAACGCTTTCTTCGCTGATATCCCTCAAGTTATTTCCGGTATTGTCGCACCTGAAGGTTCTCCGGTTGTTCCGATTGCTGCCTCCCGACCACCGGCTTTTTATGGAGAAATTCCACGCCTGATTGATTTCTTGAAAGAGAATTCCTGGAGGAAAGTCGTTTTAATTCTCCCTTTCGAAAAAGTCGATCTTTTAGCCTCCATTTTGGATGATGTTAAACTGAAATATTCCCGGAATATAAATGAATCATGTAAAAACTATCTCTTAGAAGGTTTCCCGGTCGAAGGATTTGTTCTCGAGGATTCCGGATATGTGGTTTTAACCACTCAAGAAATTTTCGGCAAAAATTTCTCCAAACCGGGGAAAAGAAAAGTTGAGCGGGAAATGGCTGAAGAAGTGGTTCATTCATTACAACCGGGTGATTACGTCGTTCACGAAGACCAGGGAATCGGTGTTTTTCAAGGAATGAAGGAAATGATTTTAGAGGGGGTTCACCGCGTCTATCTGGTTATTGAATATGCTGCCGGGGATATCCTCTATGTTCCGGTTGAAAGCGCTTCTTTGGTCCAGAAATACATCGGTGCCGGGGATATTAAACCCAAAATTTATCGTTTGGGTAAAGACGATTGGGTAAAAGCCAAGCAGAAAGTAGCAAAATCGGTCCAGGAGACGGCTCGAGAATTGTTGGAAATCTATGCCCGACGGAGCATAGAGCGCGGTCATGCCTTTTCTCCCGATACGGTATGGCAGAAACAACTTGAACTCTCTTTCCCCTATGTCGAAACTCAGGATCAGAAACAAGCCATAGCAGAGGTACAACGCGATATGGAATTGCCTCGTCCGATGGATCGTTTAATCTGTGGGGATGTTGGATATGGGAAAACCGAAATCGCCATTCGGGCAGCATTTAAAGCCGTGATGGATGGCAAGCAGGTTGCCCTGCTGGCTCCGACCACTATTCTTTCTGAACAACACTATCTTACTTTCCAAGAAAGAATGAAAAACTTCCCAATACAAATAGCGGTTCTGAATCGTTTTAAACCTCTCCAGGAACAAAAACAAATTATAGAAAAGGTGAAGAATGGTGAAACCGATATCCTGATTGGTACTCATCGACTGTTGCAGAAGGATATTGACTTTCATGATCTCGGTTTGGTGATTATCGATGAAGAACAACGTTTCGGGGTCATGCATAAGGAACGTTTAAAAAAATTAAAATCATCGGTAGATGTGCTGACTCTCACTGCTACTCCGATTCCGCGTACTCTCTATCTTTCTCTCACCGGAATTCGAGATATCAGTGTCATCGAAACCCCACCAGAGGGTCGTAAACCGGTCCATACGGTGGTCGCTCCCCGTAACTCGAAAATGATTAAGGAGGCCATTGAATACGAGCTGGACCGAAATGGCCAGGTTTTTTATGTCAGTCCGCGAATTAAGAACCTTTTAAAAATTCAAGAAGAGTTAATTACTCTCATCCCTAATCGACGGATTGCCATCGCTCATGGGCGTTTGTCAGGAGCGGAATTAGAGAAAGTTATGGGAAATTTTTACAATGCCGAGGTCGATATTCTCTTGTGTACCACCATTATCGAAATTGGACTGGATGTTCCGAATGCCAATACCCTCATTGTCGATCCAGCCACTTTATTTGGATTATCACAGCTCTACCAACTCCGTGGTCGAATTGGTCGATTCGATCGGGAAGCCTTCGCCTACTTTTTTTATCCAAGAAGAATGACTCACGAGTCCCAAGAACGTTTGGATGCCATATTGGAATTTGAAGACTTAGGTTCGGGATACAAGTTAGCTTTGAGAGATATGGAAATTAGAGGTGCCGGGAACATTTTGGGACAAGAACAACATGGTTTTATCCAGGAAATAGGGTTTTCACTTTACACCCGCATGTTGCAAGAAGAAATTGCCCGATTGAAAGGAGAAAATACTGATCCGCTGGTTCGAACCACAGTTATTTTGCAGGAAGATGCCTATCTCCCCGAGTGGTACACGAGACAAGAGAATGAACGATTCAGTTATTATCAACGACTGCTTCAGGTTCAAAACCAGCACGATATTGAAGAAATAAAAGCCGAAATGGAAGATCGTTTCGGCCGTCTTCCTCGAGAAGTTGAGAATATCCTGAAAATTACAACCCTTCGTTATTATGGTAAAATAGCAGAAGTCGAAGTTATCGAAGAAAAGAACGGAGAAATTTATATCGGAGCACCCCTGGAGATTTTGATCCGATTGAATGAACGATTTCGTAGCCAAGGTGTGAAAGGAATTCTGACCAATTATCACAATAAGCAATCGCTCAAAATCCCGCTTCAAAGTATCAATGTCTTGCTTCGGCTGTTTGATCCTTCAGGTGGAAAAGGAACAAAAGAACACCTCAAAAAATAAATATCTCACGGTGAATGGATGTTTTTGAATAGGAGAATGACGATGTCCGAAGACGATCCGCAGAAACTTTTTGGAGAATTAGTCGAATTGGTGGCGACCCTGAGAGGTCCAAATGGATGCCCGTGGGACCGAGAACAAACCAGAGAGAGCTTGAAACCGCTCATGCTCGAAGAAATGTATGAAGCCTTTGATGCCATCGACCGGCAAAATGAAGCTGATTTACGGGAAGAATTAGGAGATATGCTGCTCCATATCGTTTTTCAAGCTCAAATTGGCGCAGAAAACCAGACTTTCTCGGTAGCTGATGTTCTTAAACAATTGATCTTTAAAATGAGAAAACGCCATCCGCATGTTTTTGGGAATATTGAAGTCCAAAATGTTGACGAAGTATTGCTGAACTGGGAAAAAATTAAAGATGGAGAAAAAGAGCGGGAAAGCATGCTCTCTTCTATTCCTTCGAGCCTACCGGCTCTTCTTCGGGCTCATGCTATCCAAAGCCGGGTCGCACGGGTTGGATTCGACTGGTCAAATGCTGAGGAGGTGTGGAAAAAGATAGACGAGGAACAGGAAGAGTTCAAAAATGCCTGGCGCAACCGAGACCAAAAAGCCATCGAAGAGGAGTGGGGCGATCTCATTTTTGCTTTAGTGAATTTAGGGCGTCATCTTCGTCTCCAACCAGAAGACGCTCTTCAAAAAGCATCAAACCGTTTTATCCAGCGTTTTGAGTTCATGGAAAAAGAAATGAAAAAAGAAGGAAAAAAAATTGAAAACCACTCTCTTGAGGAGATGGATGAATTATGGAACAAAGCCAAACGGGAAATCAAACTTATCCCCGACAAAAAATAGAATTTGATGAGCTTATGGAACGAGTAAAAGTGTTGCTTCCACTGGTTAAAGGTTGGAATCCCGATATCTTTCTGGCTCTCAACCCGGCTGGATTGATCCTGTGTGGTATACTCGATTCGTTTTTCCCTCGGGAAGTCCGCACTCTCTCAATGAGCTTTGAGGGAGATGAAATGAAGATCGATTGGGATAACAGCGGGGATCTGCAGGGGAAGAGGGTTCTGGTTGTCACCGATCGTTTCCCCGATGAAACCAATCTTACCTTCCTGGAAAGTTTCTTAAAAAAGAAGCATGTCCTTTCTTCGGTCAAATTGGTGATGTTGGGGAAAGGTGTGGAATATTCCTGTTTCCCTGAGCTGCCCGAAGATTCTTCGCTTCCCTGGGGAATCGATGAGACTTGATAAGTTTTTAAAAGTATCCCGATTGATTAAGCGACGAACTCAAGCACAGATTGCATGTGAGAATGACCGGGTTTTTGTGAATAATCGAGTGGCAAAATCTTCTACAACAGTCAAGGTGGGAGATGAAATCATTCTTGTATCCCCGGTGATGAGGCTGCGAGTGAAAGTGATTCAGGTTCCGGAAAGCAATCGGGTTAATGGTGATTTGTTTACCGTTTTAGAAGAGACTCGAATGAGTGAAGAAGGTGAATTGTGAACATTCTGCTTTGCCCGGATTCTTTTAAAGGGAGTCTGATGAACTGGGAAGTATGTGACGCTATGCGTCGAGGCTTTCTCCGGGCCGGGAGTGATTTTCACGTTGTGGAAAAACCTCTTTCTGATGGTGGAGAGGGGACGGTTGCAGCGCTCATCCGAGGAACTGGCGGAAAAGAAATTCAGAAAGAAATTTCCGGACCCTTCGGTGAAAAAGTCACTGCAACCATCGGAATCCTTCCTGATGATAAAACCGCCATAATTGAAATGGCGCAGGCCTGTGGTCTTTTTTTGGTACCGCCTGAGAAGAGAAACCCCCGATGGGTGACCACTTACGGAGTTGGTGAATTGATTCAAGAAGCACTGCTTCGTGGCTATCAGCGGATCATATTGGGAATTGGAGGAAGCGCATCAACCGATGCTGGAATGGGTGCCTTACAAGCGCTCGGGATTCATTTTTATGACGATGATGGCCATGAGCTTCCTGGCATTGGAGAGAGTTTGAGAAAAATTACCCACATCGATACCAGCCATATCTTCTCTCTTCTTTCTCAATCGGAGTTGCTTATTGCATGTGATGTCAATAACCCTCTCTATGGTCCCAAGGGTGCTGCCTATATCTTCAGTCCTCAAAAAGGAGCAACTCCAGAAGATGTCATTCAATTGGATGAAGGTCTTCGTCACTTTGCCTGGATTACCCAAAGAGTAACCGGGAAAAATATCAATTCCCTTCCCGGTGCGGGAGCAGCCGGTGGTATCGGTGCGGGACTCTTTGCCTATGCTGGTGCTCAAATGGTTTCGGGTATCAATATTATCATAGAGTTGTTGAACCTCGAAGAAGAAATTGCCCACGCCGACCTGGTCGTCAGCGGAGAAGGAAAGGTTGATAATCAGACGCTCTATGGTAAAGTGTTATCTGGGGTTATCAAGCTGTGTAGAAAATATCACCGACCTTTGCTCATCTTTGCCGGAACAATCGACTGTGATGCTAGTGAGGCTTTTGCCAAGGAGGCGGCTTTGTTTTCAATCGTGAATGGTCCTATCAGTGAAAATGAAGCGATGGAAAAAGCAAAGATATTGGTCGAAAATTCGGCATTTCATGTTGCTCATTTATTAAAAATGATGTTCAGTGCTATGAAAAAATGATTTTTTCAAGGAAGGATGACATTTAATAAGGAGATGATAAGCAAATGAGTACTATTTTTGATGTTCATGCTCGCGAAATTTTGGATTCACGTGGCAACCCGACTGTTGAAGCGGAAGCAACCCTGGCTTCGGGTGCGTTTGGCCGAGCCGCTGTTCCTTCAGGTGCATCGACCGGTACCTTTGAAGCAGTTGAACTCCGAGATGGTGATAAAAGCCGGTATCTCGGTAAAGGTGTGACCAAGGCGGTTGAGAATGTCAATGAGATTATTGCCCCGGAAATTATTGGTCTTGATGCCCTCGATCAAGCGAAGATAGATAAAGTGTTAATTGAGTTGGATGGGACTCCAAACAAAGCAAAATTAGGTGCTAATGCCATTTTAGGTGTTTCTTTGGCTGTTGCCAAGGCAGCAGCTGAATTTACTGGTCTTTCACTCTATCGCTATATCGGCGGAACGAATGCCTGTGAGTTGCCGGTTCCTTTGATGAACATTCTCAATGGTGGGAAACATGCTGATAGTGGTGTCGATATCCAGGAATTCATGATTGCTCCTTGTGGGCTGAAAACCTTCAAAGATGCGCTTCGCGCCGGAACCGAAGTATTTCATCACTTAGCCAGAGTGTTAAAACGAAGAGGCTATTCAACCGGTGTCGGTGATGAGGGGGGTTTTGCACCCAATCTCCATTCGTCAGACGAAGCGATTGAGGTGATTATTGAGGCGATCCAGCTGGCTGGGTATGAGCCCGGGAAAGATATCTATTTAGCTCTCGACCCAGCTGCAACCGAGTTGTATAAAGATGGTATTTATGTGTTTGAACGAGAGGGAGCGCGGCGCAATATTGATGAAATGATTGAATTTTACCAGGAACTGGTGGAAAAATATCCGATTATATCGCTCGAAGATGTGTTGGCCGAAGAAGACTGGGAAGGATGGAAGAAAATTACCTTTGCGTTGGGTGAAAAAGTGCAGTTAATTGGAGACGATCTCTTTGTGACCAATAAAGAACGTCTTTTAAGAGGAATCAAAGAGAAATGCTGCAATTCCATTTTGATCAAATTGAATCAGATTGGTACCCTGACTGAAACTTTAGAAACGATAGAGGTCGCCAGAAAAGCTGGTTATACCTCAGTTGTTTCTCACCGATCAGGTGAAACTGAAGACACCACGATCTCTGATTTAGTGGTTGGATGCAATACCGGTCAGATTAAGACCGGCTCGCTCTGCCGTACCGAAAGAATCGCCAAGTACAATCAGCTCCTTCGCATCGAAGAAGAATTAGCTGATTCTGCGGTGTTTAACGGCCGAAATGTGTTTAAAGTGAAAGGGTATTAATTCCAAAACCTTGATGACCATCTCACCTCTGCACCTGTCCAAACCTTCAGGTGCAGAGGTGGGTATAAAGAGGCAAAAGTGTACCTCAAATGGGGTCGGAAAAGATGATGCCTCACAGTCAATTTGATGGAAATTATGAACCCAATATCTCTCATAAGGTTATTTTTACTTGGAGAAAAATTCTTTTCTCCGCCATTTTTGCGGTTATTCTTTTAGCCTGGTGTTTTGGCTTTACCAACAAACTTATCGATTACTACAACCTTTCGATTGAACAAATTCGATTACAGGAAGAAGAAAAAAAGTATTTAGAGTATATCGAAACCCTGAAAGAAGAAAAAAAGAATCTTAATGAAGACTGGTATATCGAAAAAATGGCACGAGAGAAACTCAATCTGGCCAAACCAGGTGAAGTGCTCATCAAGGTTATCCCCGCAGAAAATCCTTGACACTCTCGATTCCTGATTTGTATAATATTTTCGCTTTTTTATTGAAGCGTTACTCAATAATGAATGAGGAGCGTAAAGAAGGAGGATAATGAATCACCCCCATGATTGAGGTGAACAGCATTGTTGAAGGTTCGGTAGTTGGCATCACTAAATTTGGAGCATTTGTTGAGTTGGAAGATGGAAAGAAGGGTCTTATCCATATTTCTGAGATATCGAATCAATTCGTTAAAGATGTCAATGATCATTTAAAACTAAACGATCGTGTGAAAGCGAAAGTTATCCATATATCTGAAGACGGGAAAATTGACCTTTCGATAAAACGACTCAACGAGGATGAAGAGTATCTGGAAAAATTGGAAAAAAGTAAAGCGATGTTTGAGCAGAAACTGAATAAGTTTCTCAAGCAAAGTCAGGATAAACTAACCGACTTGAAAAAGCACCAGGAAAATAAACGTAAATATCATTAATAATAGACCGCCATGCTGCTTCGCAGCACCATTTGAGGAATGAAAATAATGGCTGCCTATCCTGGAAATACAGTGAGTCGTGAATAGTGAATAGTCTAAAAAACACCCTCATCCTCACCTTCTCCCAATATCTCCCCTCGCCACGAATGGATGCTTTTCCCATTCGTATATTTTTTTCTTTTTTTATCTTACGTCGTAGACTGACAGGAGAGGGTCAGGGTGAGGATGCCTTTAAACCTTTTATATTTTACCTTTCCCTGTATTTTTATAATAATTCTTTTAGTCGGGTCTTTTCATTGATAATCTGGCCGGTATCATCAACTGTTCTTAATGCCCCTTTGATGATCCGGGTTCGAACTCGCCCTTTCGCTTCTGCATTTCCAAAGAGATGGGGAGCATCGAGAATACCTTTTTGAATTGCCCGGGCGATGGTGCGGGGAGTTGCCCAGGGATCGTCACCATCTTCCTGAGAATGAATGGCGTTGATGGCATCGAGAATGAGCTTTGCTTCTTGTATTAACCGTTCTTTTTCTTCCTGGATGAACGGGTTGTTTTTCCAGTGGGGGAAATCCAGCAGCAAGTCCTTCAATACTCCCTGTACAATCTGAGCACTTTCGATCAGCTCGTCCGGATAGACAAGATGGTCGGCTTCACTGAAACCGACAACATGAATGATATCCGGTTCAAGACACAACCCCAGAGCTGTAGAGGCTCCTAATTGACCTTTGGCGATATTCATATCGGTGGAGAAATGTGCCAGACCTCCCCGGGTTTGGGTGTAGATAGTAAAACGATCATTTTGGAGGGGAGTGATCAGTTCTTTTTTTGCCAGCATCTTTGCCAGATCGGCGTGGGGAGAGATTCCACTTGGGGTGTTGAGCATGTACTGGGCGATGTAATGCCTGGCTCCGGCTTTTTGGGCATTATAGGCAGCTAAAAAGAAAGCAGCGCAGGCAACGCTGTCTGGTGCGTCCCGAAGGCTCCACTGATGAGATTCATTCACTTCGAGAGGGATCCCCAGGGAAGCATAGGCTCGCATCGCTTCCTGGTTTTCACCGATGGCAACCTCCAACGATCGGCTCGATCGGCCGTCGAGAACACTATACCAGGTCAAAGGGACAGCTCCCCAGGCGATATGGATGGTCTCATGGAGCAGATGAGCCCATTCCACCAGATGATTGGTACCACTATAACACCGCAGGAGAGGATAATTTCCGGTGCGGGAGGCGGTATAGATTTTTTCCAAATCTTCCCGCTTGCGCAATGGGACTCCTCCAGCGCCACTTTCATCGGGTTTCATTTGGGTCGGCTCGAAAAAGAATTCCTGAGCATTTTGATCCGGTCCCAAGGAGATGATGTCTATAACCTTGGATTGACTGATTTGAGCCACTCCGTCAATAGTTTCTTCAACACTGGGACGGCCAAAATGATGCCGGAGAAGGGGAAAAGGCTTTTTGGCGTGAATCCTTTCGGGAAGGGTAGAAGAATATTTTTCATCCGGAGAAGTGCCTGTTTTGACATCGTGAATACTCTCTAATATTTCATCGAAGCTTTCCTTCCCGGTGAAGATATAGTCAAAAATACCAATGCCTTGGGCAATTTTCTCTAATACAGGGGTACAACTGAGTATAAGGATGAATGTCCCACGGAGATGTTGCTGATCGAGTTGTTGACGTAAGTCCTGGAACAGGGAACGGGCGGCATCTTCGCTTAAGCGATAGCCAACAATAACCCGTTGAGGATTTTTTTCCAGTATATGTTGGATCAGCACCTTAACCGGAACCGCAGGACCGAGGAAGAAAGTGTTGTATTGATACTGTTCGGCGAGACTGAGGAATCGATAAATACCGGCGACGTGAACACAATTCCCCAAAGAAGCGCCAATAATTTTCTTCACCGCCATTTCTTCACCCCTGTCATATTAAGAAACATTTTTTTCGTTTTTGGATTCCACAACAACTAACTCGCGGATGTCTTTAACACTCATGCCCGACAATCCAAGTTTTTCCACCGTTCTTCCCTCGAGCCAGTAATCTCGCCCATGAAGAAGGTTAGCCAAATGAATCATGCAGTCGATAGTCGGGGTCGGGATATTGAGCATCTGACCAAATGATGCAATTGGCACCAGGCTCATCGGAACATCCTCGGTGATATACCGGGTATAGATGGTGTAGGGGGCGCGGATTCCACAGTACCCCGGATTATTTTGAATCGCTTCATAGAGGTTCCGTCCGTGAGCATCATAGGCTGAATAGAGCCATTCTCGGGCGGTGATGGCTCGAACTCCCAATGCTTCAGCGACTTTTACCCGTTCATTGTCGACTGCTTCCAGGATGAGTGCCACCGAAGGGGTAATGCCATCGATATAGTAATCAAATTCACCATGGGTGTTTTCGATCCGGGCAGCATTGAGGATGGTAAGAGACGGGTGAAAAACAGCACCGATATTATTAAAACTGGTTTTGAGGACATTATCTTCCGGAACAAACTGAGGGAGAACTTTGCGAAGAGCAGTCACCACTTCAACCGTTTTATAGGCGGGGATGGCAGCAACTGGAATACTGTTTTTGATCCGAAAAATTTTCACCTGAGCTGGTCCACCGATGCGGCTGGCAAACAAGAAGGTCTGTGCTTCGGATATGATCACCTGAGCACTGACATTCCTTTCTTTAAATATTTGTCTCACTTCCAAAGCGCCGCCGGTTCGTCCCGGATTGAGAACAATGATCTGGCCATCTTTGATATAGGGAACAAGACTTTCCGCCATATACCGTTGTCCGGTAGCTGGCACGACGATCATGATAATCTCGGCATCTCTGACTGCTTCTTCGATATTGGAGGTGATGATATTCAACTGGGCAAATCCTTGAATTTCTCCTTCGACCTGGATTCCCCCCATAAGTTTGATTGAACTGAGACGTTCGGGAGACCGATTGAATAAATTGACTTTACACCCTTTTAAAGAAAGATATCCTGCCAGTGCTTGCCCACCGTGACCAGCTCCCAGAATGGCGAAAGTAAGGTTATCAGCCAATTTCGCTTTTCCCCCTTTCCAGAGCGATGATGAGCAATTTGTATATCAACACCTCGTAATCCCATCCCATACGAGAAGACATTTCGGGGAAAGCGCTGTGTTTATAATGAAGAAGAGGGAGCGCATTGATTTCAAAAAATAAAGGAATATTTTCTTTTTGATCGAGGATGAGATGGAAGGTGGCAAAATCTTTTAAGTTGAGTTCGCGAAAAATCTTAACAGCCATATTTTCCAACATGTTCTTTTGCTCATCGCTTAACTTAGCCGGACAGGCGATGTCTTCGACATACCCTTTGGTGTTTTCCATGTCGGCGTCATACAGAGGTTTTTCTCGAGAGAGGTTCACCTCTAAAATCGGGAGTACTTGAAGACTATTCCCATTTCCCAGCAAGCCGATAATCATTTCTCGTCCTGTGATGAATTTCTCAATGAGAACCTTTTCACCAGTTTCGTTGAAGATTGATTCAGCTTTTGATAGCAACTCATTGAGGTCGTTGACCACTGACTCGGTAGTAATTTTGGGTCGATAACTCCGGAATCGAGGCTTGATGACGTAAGGGAATTCCATTTTATTCGGAAAGATGTCTCCGGGGAACCATTGGATGGAGGAGGTGGTGGGAATACCAATCCCTCGTAAAGAGAGTTTGGTGAGAGAACGATCCAGACAGAGCGAGTGGATGGTCGAGTTGGAACCAAGATAGGGAATTTTAAGGGCGTCGAGAAGTGATGGCAGAAAGGCTTGATTATAAATCTCGGCTGAACAGACCGCAAGGTTAAAGACAAAATCGATCGACTGATCGGAGAGGGAGCTTACCAGATCGGAGAGAGGAATATCGACATTTAAAATTTCGGTTTCCCACCCGGATTGGGTAAAGGTTTCTATTATTGAGTGAAGAGACTTTCCTTTTAAGTCGAGTCGGTTGGAATAGAACCTATTTTCTCGTTCCTCAAAAATTTTCTTGCTCAGGGTAATAATGATTTTTTTGATAATCATCGCCTCCTTTGCTGAGCGAATAAATTTGGCTAAGTGGGTAACATACCTCAAAAAAGTACTCGTTTATGAACGTTATTGAATCGAATTTTTATATTCCCAGTTTGCATAAAACAAATTTATATTTATTTATAACATAAAAGATTCATTGAGAGCAAATCGAATGGAGTGGAAGCATGATATGATGGAATGGTATCTTTTTCTTGGACAAATTGATATGATACCTTCGATTGTTGAAAGCGAGGTTCTTGATTGGTATGGTTGATGGAATGATGATAGCGATCGATGAGGCTCGTCGGGCATTTGAAGAGGATGAGATTCCGGTTGGAGCATGTATCATCAAAGGAGATCAAATTATCGGGGTGGGGCACAACCGGAGAGAGCACAATCAAGAGGTGATATCCCATGCCGAAATCGAAGCGATTCGGGAAGCATCGCGGCGGCTTCGCTCCTGGAGATTGGATGGATGCGAATTATACGTTACCCTGGAACCGTGTCTCATGTGTGCTGGAGCGATCATTCAGGCGCGTATTCAAAAAGTCTATTATGGAGCTCGCGATCCCAAATCGGGGGTTGCCGGAAGCGTGCTTGACCTTTTTCATGAAAAAATATTTAATCATCAGGTCAAAATTGAAGGAGGAATTTATGAAGAAACCTGTAGCCAAATCCTCCGAAAATATTTTAAAATAAAAAGAGAATCTGGAGAGGTGGCCGAGTTGGCCGAAGGCGCTCGACTCGAAATCGAGTAGGCAGTGCTGAGCTGTCTCGTGGGTTCGAATCCCACCCTCTCCGCCAGTTATTCCTTGCTTTATCAACCGCTTTCAATTATTTATTGCGCGTTCTGAAAAATGTGCTGTCATCTCATCGAGTCCAATTCTTTTTTCATAGTCTTGATGAAGGAGTACGTTTCAATTCAAGGGTATCGACCTCGACCTGTTTTAAAATCCATTCATATATTGACGAATGGGGCTGAGGAAGGTATAAATAAGTAAAATAAAACTGTGGAGGAGGGTTATATATGAAGAAATTTGTTATCGTTTTGCTTTCTTTAATGATCGTTATGGTTGGCGCGGTCGCTTTTGCGCAAGAACCGATCAAGATTGGGGTGTTAATGAACCTGACTGGAGCGTGGGCATCCATCGATACCCCTGCTGCCAATGGTATCAAATTAGCAGCCGATCAGATCAATAAGGCTGGTGGAGTCTTATCACGACCGATCGAACTCAAGGTGGTCGATACCAAGGCGGATGAAGGAGAAACAACCGCCGCGGTTGTGCGTTTGATTGAAAATGAAAAAGTATCATCCTTAATTGGGTATTGTGACAATCATTGGGTATTCATTGCTGCTCCTATGGCGAAAGAATACGGAATTCCATTTATCACCCCCGGTGCAACCTCGCCCCGTATTCCGGAAAAAACCGGATCCTGGATGGCCTGTTTTGGTGATAATGTCCAAGCCTCAGCGATAGCAGAATATACCGTAAAAAATATGAATTTAAAAAAAGGAGCTATCTGGATTGACACTGCGGTCGACTTCAGCGTGGGCGTATGTGCTTACTTTGCTGATGCTCTCAAACATTATGGTGGTCAAGTGGTTTATGAGGATTATTTTGAAACCAGCTGGACTGATTTTTCAGCGATGGCTGCCCGTCTTAAAGAATACCAAGATAAAGGTGAAGTCGAGTTTGTTTATATTGGTGCCATTCCTGATAACTGTGGTCTGATTGCCAAACAATTACGCGATGGTGGTGTCTCTATCCCAATATTAGGTGAAGATGGTTTTGATACGAACCTGCTGGTTGATACCGGTGGTGCAGCAGCGGAAGGAGTCGTTTTTTCAACCCATGTTTCCCTTGAAAACCCGGACCCAATGATCCAGCAGTTTAAAGCAGATTATCAGAGTATGTTCGGGAATGCTCCAGAAAATGCTTTTGCTGCTCTTGGATATGATGCATTAAAAGTTTTGGCTAAGGCTATCGAAATTTCTGGTTCCGATGATCCAAAAATAATACCTGAAGGATTAAAACAGATTAAGGATTTTAAAGGTGTTTCTGGTATGATTTCGTATGCTGGTGGTAACCAGATACCGACCAAAGGTGTATCAGTCATAATGGTTAAGGATGGTAAATTCACTACGGCTGCTCAGATCGCTCCAGATTATATGCCCGATCCAAAGTTAGCCAAATAACTCTGACCGAAAAGAAAAGTGAACTCGTGAGAGTTCACTTTTCTTTTTTATTTTGACAGATACCAGATGCCTAGTCATATTTTTATTTCTTCCTATCTGCGGACACTTGATCACTTCAAAAAAATCAGGTATGGAAATTTTTTGTTTGTAAGAAATATGATTCCAAAGGTAGAGATGGCGAGTCAAAGGAGTGAATGATGTCGCAGTTCATTTTAATGGTGAACGATTTATGGAAAAATTTTGGTGGTTTGGTAGCGGTGAGCGGATATAATTTAATACTTCCTGCCGGAGAGATATTTGGTCTCATTGGTCCCAATGGAGCAGGAAAAACCACCATATTTAATCTGATGAGTGGTATTCTCCAACCATCCAAAGGAACAATATATTTCAAGGAGCAAAACATAACCCATTTACGTCCCGATCAAATTACTGCATGTGGGTTGACCAGAACCTTCCAAAACCTTCGTCTTTTTCCTGCATTGAGTGTGGAAATGAATTTAAAAATTGGATGTCATATCCATGTCAATTACAATTTTTTAACAACTTTATGCAGCTTCCCTGGATTATTTCAAAAAGAAAAATGGGTACAAAAGAAAGTTGATGAAATGCTCGAGATATTTGGTCTAAGTAAATATAAAAATGAATTGGCCGCCAACCTCCCTTATGGATTGCAAAGAAAGCTCGATATTGCCCGTGCTTTAATGACCGACCCGGAAGTGGTTTTGCTCGATGAACCATCCGCTGGAATGAATACTGGAGAAGCAGAAGACTTGGCTCGCTTGATCGTCGATATTAAGAATCGATTTCACCTCACCCTGGTAATTGTTGAGCATCGGATGCCTTTTGTCATGGGTTTAGCTAAAACCATTCAGGTGCTTGATTACGGTTCGGTCATAGCGGAAGGGTCTCCGGAAGAAATTCAAAACAATCCCCAGGTCATAGAAGCTTACTTAGGAACGGGTGATAGGATTGCTTAAAATCGATCATCTTGTGGTGAAATATGGTGTCATACCCGCCTTGCAGAATGTATCATTGGAAGTAGGAACTGGGCAGATAGTATCCTTGGTAGGAGCAAATGGTGCCGGGAAAACGACTACGCTCAAAACCATTATGGGAATTTTACGACCAGCAGGAGGTTCGATTCGCTATCGGGGTGAAGACATTACTCGAATGTCCACTCCCCAGCGGGTGAGAAAAGAAATTTGTCTGGTCCCTGAGGGTCGGGGTATTTTTAATCGGTTGACCGTGAAAGAAAATCTTATTCTCGGTGCTTATCACCGTTTGGGGGAAATATCAATCGATGAAGATATTCAACAGACTTATGCTCTTTTCCCCCGTCTCAAGGAACGTGAAAGCCAGATTGCCGGTACTTTGAGTGGTGGTGAACAGCAGATGTTGGCGATAGGACGAGGTCTCATGTCTCGACCGAAGCTGATGCTGCTGGATGAACCGTCTTTAGGTTTAGCGCCACTTTTGGTTCAAGAGTTGTACCGGCTTATACTTGAAATACGTCAGCAAGGAGTCACCATCCTTCTGGTTGAGCAGAATGCGACTATGGCCATCAAAGTATCCGATTATGTATACGTGATGGAAACCGGGGTGGTAAAGTTGGAAGGAATCCCAAAAGAGATTGAATCCCTGGAAGATGTTAAAAAGGTGTACCTGGGAGGTTAATATGTTTTCAACTGGTTATTTTCTCCAACAAACTTTAAACGGTGTCATACTCGGATGTATCTATGCATTATTAGCGCTGGGAATGACCGTCGTATACGGTATCCTTCGTTTGATTAATTTTGCTCATGGCGCACTCATCACTCTGGGAGCCTTTTTTGTTTACTTTATTTCATTCAGGCTAGGGGTACCACTCATCGGTTCCATATTTCTGGTTTTGGGTTTTGGGGCATTGATGGGGCTGGTTCTTGATGTGGTGGCATATCGTAAGCTACGCGGTGGACCTGAGGTCGCACTGTTGATTACCTCTCTGGGATTTTATATTTTTATTGAGAACTTTATGAAAATGATCGTTTCCCCTCAGCCCTATGCTTTCAAAACACCAACTTATCTCAACGCCCTTTTCCGTACCCAATTTATAACCTATCGGACCATTGATATTTTCATCATTATCTCTTCGATCATCATCATGTTTGCTTTCCATCTTTTCGTCAAGCGATCAAAAATTGGTATTGCTATGCGTGCGACAGCAGAGAACTTGGAAGTGGCGAATATGATGGGAATTGAGATCAATAAAGTCATTACCGTTGCCTTTATACTCGGTTCGGCGATCGCCGCTTTTACTGGATTTCTCTGGGGTGCGAAGTACGGTCAGATTTCTTACGATATGGGCTTTTTAACTGGAGTGAAAGCATTTGTTGCGGTAGTGGTTGGTGGGGTGGGAAGCATTCCGGGAGCAATGCTGGGAGGTTTTTTGTTGGGTTTGGCAGAAATTCTTCCTTTGGCATTACTGCCTACCAGTTTTGCAGAATACCGTGACGGTATTGTTTTCGCCATTTTGATCTTCATTTTGATCATTCGACCTTCTGGTATCATGGGAGTGAAGGAAGAGGTAAGGGTATGAGCAATAAAAGGATAATTCCAGAGATGTGGTTTGTCGTTGGAGGCCTTGTCCTGTTTATTGTTCTCTATGTGTTAAACCAGAACCTCAACCGTTACCTTATTCATATCGTTATCCTTATGGGCATCTATTCGATTGCCACCGTTAGTTTAAATCTCACCAATGGCTATACCGGGCTTTTCTCCCTTGGACATGCCGCATTCATGGCGATTGGCGCTTATACCTCAACTTTATTAACTTTTCCACTGGCATTAAGGGAATCCTATGAATTACCACTCCTTCCCGCAATCTTCGGCGGACCGGAGAGAGTGTGGCCTTTCCTCCCAGCTCTTATCAGTGGCGGTATACTGGCCGCTGTTGCCGCTCTTATTATTGGAGCGCCGGTTTTACGTTTACGCGGGCATTATCTTTCGGTGGCTTCACTTGGTTTTATGGTCATTGTCACCACCTTTGCCAAAACATTGAGAGACCTAACCAGGGGATCAATGGGGATTAATGCTATTCCGCTGTATACTAATATTTACTGGACCTATCTCTGGCTCTTTATTACTGTATATGTTGTCTGGCGTATTGTTCATTCCCGTTTCGGCCGAGCCATGATGGCAATCAGGGATGATGAAACTGCCGCCCAAGTTCTTGGAGTCTATCCTATGAAATACAAACTCATGTCTTTTGTTATTGGTGCTTTTTTTGCCGGGGTGGCCGGTGGGCTCTATGCGCATTTTACCAAAGCCATCAGACCATATGAGTTTTCATTTGTTCTGACATTTCAAATTGTGGTTATGCTGGTTGTCGGTGGTGTCGGTACCATGAGCGGTCCGATAGTAGGGGCATTTTCACTCTTAATGTTACGATACGCGCTTAAACCCTTAGAAGAGCATTTAAAATTGTATGGATTTATTGAGCTGGTTTATGCTGCGCTCCTAATCATCATCATGCTCTGGAAACCCGAAGGCATTATGGGGAAAAGGCAGCTTAAAAGATAGACCGTTATAGTGTTCATATTTACATAGTCCCACGAAGTAGCTTGAGGTCTATCTTTTAAGTTTTAGCTCTTTTTTTTTATCTTACGCCGTAGGCTGCAATCTTGTGGCAGTTTACCGGATAGAGAGAAGGGATTGATATGTCAAAAAAAGTATATCATCCAGAAATGACCTATACTGATTTTAAAGAGGGGAAATTCAACAAAGCTATTTTTGGAGTCGGTTCCGCGGAAAACCATGGATTTCATCTTCCTTTCGGCAATGATACCCTGGTGTCGCATGCTCTCTCGATGGAAGTAGCGAAGAGACTCGAGGGAATGCTAGTGCTCCCTCCGGTGAATGTTGGGGTGAGTTATCACTACGATGATTTCCCCTTTACCCTAACCCTCCGCCCTGAAATCATGATTGAAGTATTGAAGGATATTCTCAATTCCACCATCCGGCAGGGGATCAACCATATCATCATAATTAACGGACACGACGGAAATATCGCACCCATCGAAATCGCCACCCGGTCGGTTAAAGTGGCTCATCCCGATGCTTTTATTGCTTCTTTGGACGCCTGGTGGATTAAAGCTGGAGAACTTTTGCCCCGGGAAACTTTCGAAGTATGGAATGGTTTGGGGCATGCCGGTGAAGGAGAAACCTCGATCTCTTTGTATCTTTTCCCGGAATTATGCCAGATCGATGAAGCCCGAGGAGTGGTTCCAAAACTTCCTGAAGGTTTGGATATAAAATGGAAATTTAATGAAATTACTCCATACGGTGCAACTGGAGACCCGACCAAGGGAACTGCCGAAAAGGGGAAAAAGATGTTTGATGTCTTAGTCGATTACCTGGTTCGGACTATACAGGAATTGGAAAAAAATCAGTGGAAATATGGAGTGATGAATACGATTTGAAGGTTGTGAATGGTTTTGAATGAAAGTGAGGACAGATGATGGATAGACCATGGGTATCTATTCAAAATATTGCCGATTATGAAGGAAAAATCGTTGAATTGCGTGGATGGTTGGCGAATAAACGATCGGGTGGGAAAGTCGCCTTTCTGATTATTCGTGATGGGACAGGTTTTATTCAAGCTACCGCATTTGTAGGTGATTCTTTCTCTAAAGAACAGCTGGACGAGGTCAAAAAAGTTCCAATTGAATCAGCCATCATTGTTCAGGGGAAAATTCGCAAAGAAGAACGCGCCCCGGGAGGGTATGAAATCGAACTGTATTCATTCCAAACCATTTCTCTTTCTGAGGAATACCCTATTCAAAAACAAGAACATTCCGTCGATTATTTAATGGAACACCGTCATCTCTGGTTGCGCTCTCGTAAGCAAAATGCTCTGCTCCGTATACGTAATGTGGTAATGATGAGTATCCATGAGTATTTACAGGGTGAAGGTTTTACTCTTCTGGATTCTCCGATTTTAACCCCTGCTGCCTGTGAAGGAACTTCTACCCTTTTTGAACTTCAATATTTTGATTTAGGGAAAGCCTACCTTTCCCAAAGCGGGCAGCTCTATATGGAAGCCGGTGCTGCTGCTTTCGGAAAGGTCTATTGTCTGGCTCCCACTTTCCGCGCTGAAAAATCTAAGACGCGTCGTCACCTCACCGAATTCTGGATGCTGGAGCCGGAAGTTGCGTATTATGACTGGCAGGACAATATGCGACTTCAAGAGAATCTGGTGAGCTTTATCGTCGGCCAGGTTTTAAAAAAATGTCCTGGTGAACTCGAAACCCTGGAAAGAGACACGAAACCGTTAGAATGGATACAACCCCCATTTCCTCGTATATCTTACACTGAAGCTATCGAGATACTCCAGAAAAAGGGAGCACCCGCTCAATGGGGTGATGATTTCGGCGGTGATGAAGAAACCCTGGTGTCAGAAGAATTTGACCGACCGGTTTTTATTCACCACTATCCCACAAAGATCAAAGCCTTTTATATGCAGCCCGATCCTGAAAATCCAGAACAGGTTTTAAATGACGATCTCATCGCTCCCGAAGGGTATGGCGAAATCATCGGAGGAAGCCAGCGTATCCATGATCTGGCATTGCTGGAAAAAAGACTTCAGGAACATAATCTTCCCCGGGAAGCGTTTGAGTGGTATTTAGACCTGCGTAGATATGGAACCGTCCCCCATTCCGGTTTCGGTTTGGGAATCGAACGCACCGTCGCCTGGATCGCGGGCATCAAGCATATCCGGGAAGCCATTCCCTTTCCTCGTCAGATCTATCGGATTTATCCTTAGAATATGGAT
>CAYSWT010000017.1:0-18933 GCA_964434845.1 uncultured Atribacterota bacterium
TGACGTCTTCCATCTGTCATTCCCGAATGTCCCCACACCGTCATTCCTGAATGCATTAATCAGGAATCTATGGTTTTTGAGTTTACATCATCTACGGTGTCAGTTCTTTTTTGGCATGAACATCTATCTTCCAGTATGGATTTTCCCAGATCCTGATCAGGGATGACCGGGTAATCGCCGTTAAAGCAGGCATAGCAGAAATGGTCTCCAGGAGCGGAGACGCTCTTTTTGAGGCCGTCGATATCAATGTAGCGAAGGCTGTCGAGACCTAAATATTGTTTGATTTCTTCCTGGTTCATTCGACAGGCTATGAGCTCCTCGCGAGTCGGAAAGTCGATTCCGTAATAACAGGGATGACAATGTGGGGGCGAAGTGACTCGCATATGAACTTCCTTGGCCCCGGCATTTTTCAAGGTTTTAATGCGTTCGCGGGAGGTACTTCCCCGAACGATAGAATCTTCTATAATAATAATCCGTTTATTCTTAAGGAGGTTTCGGATGGGATTGAGTTTAAGTTTCACTGCCAGATTGCGGTTTTCCTGACCAGGACGGATGAAAGTTCGACCAACATAGGGATTGCGGATCATTCCAAATTCGAATGGAATACCGGACACTTCGGAGAACCCAAGGGCGGCATAGATGCCGGAATCGGGAATGGGAATGATCATATCGGCCTCTCGGTCTTCCACTTCTGCCAACACTCGTCCCATTCTTTTACGGGCATCATAAACGCTTTCACCAAAAATGATACTATCAGGACGGGCAAAATAAATGAGTTCGAATATGCAGAACGATTTTCGCGGAGAATGAGCGTAATAAAAAGAACGGGGGCCGTTTTCGTCGATAACCAGCATTTCGCCGGGTTCGATTTCGCGAATAAATTGAGCCCCAATAATGTCAAAAGCGCAGCTTTCCGAGCTAATAAGAAGACCGTTATCAAGTTTTCCAACACAGAGGGGGCGAAAACCCCATGGATCACGAGCTGCAATGATCTTTTTTTCCGACATAATTCCCAGTGAAAAAGCACCTCGAATTTCCCAGAGAGCTTCTTTCACCGCATCTTCAAACCCGTCGAAAGAGCTCTGAGCAATCAGATGGAGGATAAGCTCGGTATCCATTGTTGATTGCAAAACCGCTCCTCGGTGTCCCAATTTTTTCCAGAGTGAATGGGTATTGGCCAGGTTACCATTGTGGGCAATGGATACATTTCCGAAACGGCAATCACCGATAAATGGTTGAATATTCCGTAATGACGAAGACCCGGTTGTTGAATAGCGGACATGTCCCAAACCAATTTGACCGGGGAGTTTCTTTAGAATATCTTCATGAAAAACTTCCGAAACCAGACCCATTCCCTTGTGTTCTTTTACTGTATTGTGGTCTGAAATCACCATCCCGGCGCTTTCCTGACCACGATGTTGGAGTGAATAAAGCCCGTGGTAAATAATTTCCGATACGTTCTTTAACCCATACGCAGCAAAAATCCCGCATTTTTCACCAACCATAAAGAAACCTCCTGTGGAGCAAATCGGCATCCATGCCTGGAAACGATTATGAAAATACAGTGACGAGTATACAATTGAAGAGCATTCAATCGTCAACTCTTACTGGGCTTTTCTCTTTTAAAAAAGGGATTGGATTGATTCCAGGAATAAATATTTACAATGGCCGATACCAGGCATTATGTAGTTTTTCGATCGATACTGATAGAATAATACGTTTGTTTTTTCGGATATCGAGCTTGGTACCACCGACTTTACCGATGAGGGCAAAGGTGACGTTTTTAGTTTGTGCCAGTTGTTCCAGGGTATGAATGTGTTCCGGCTGAGCAGTGGCCAGTGCCCGTCCGCAGCTTTCTCCGAAAAGAAGGGTGTCTAAGCGGATGTCAGGTAGACATTCTAAGTCTACATAACATCCTCTCTTCTCGACACCACAGATACACCCTTCGCTGAGAGCACACGCTAACCCGCCTTCGCTGAGATCACTGGCTGAACGAAGGAGGCGACGGCTGATAGCTTCGACCAAAAAATCCTGCAGGTTTTTCTCGGCTTGAAGATTGATCAATGGTACCGGCCCCCATTCCTGGTTATG
This sequence comes from uncultured Atribacterota bacterium, assembly GCA_964434845.1. Classification (GTDB taxonomy): domain Bacteria; phylum Atribacterota; class Atribacteria; order Atribacterales; family Atribacteraceae; genus CAYSWT01. The sequence continues at coordinate 2,092 of CAYSWT010000017.1, forward strand.
GATCAACCGCAGATATTCACTTCCACCCAACTCTTCTCGGGTTTCACCGAATAAAAGAATCAGATCATCATTTTCTTTAAAAGCGGCATTGATAGCGGCACCGACGTCTTCGATGATACCGACCATGCCGATGGTTGGAGTGGGATAGATGGGTCCGGTTGGGCTTTCATTGTAAAAAGACACATTGCCGCTGACGATTGGGAGTTCAAAAAATTTACAGGCATCGCTCACCCCTTTGACGGTTTCGATGAACTGCCAGTATCGATCGGGTTTTTGTGGGTTGCCAAAATTCAGGCAGTCGGTGATTCCCGCCGGATGGGCACCGCAGGCAGCAAGATTCCGCGCAGCTTCAGCAACGGCGATTTGCGCTCCTTGGTATGGATCGAGATAACAGAAAACCGGATTACAATCAGTGGTGACAGCGATGCCCCATTTTTTATTTTTAACCCGGAGAACCACTGTCCCGGTTCCGGGAAGAATGGAAGTATTAATCTGTACCATGTGGTCATACTGTTGAAAAACTGAATGTCGGGAACATAGATTGGGAGAAGTAAGCAATCGTAATAGAATATCATCCCATTGATCGGGAATGGGAATATCATCCCAGGTGGATCGGTTAATTGTTTTAAGATAATTTGGCTCTTTGACGGGGGGAGTATAAACTGGTGGTTTGGCTAATTCCTGGGCGGGTATGTCAGCTACGATTTGTCCGTTAGAAGTGATGGTGATATTTTTGCCATCGATCACTTCTCCAACCACTACTGCTTCCAATCCCCATTTTCGGAATATCTGTAAGATTGCATTTTCATGACCTTTTTTCACACATAGGAGCATTCGCTCCTGTGACTCTGACATCATGATTTCCCAGGGTTCCATGGCCTCTTCGCGAACCGGTATTCTGTCAAGGTCGATTTTCACTCCGCTTTCACCGGCTGCTGCCATTTCGCTTGATGAACAGGTTAAGCCGGCAGCTCCCATGTCCTTGATCCCCACTAAGTATCCCGTGGTCAAGGCTTCCAGAGTGGCTTCAATCAAGCATTTTTCAGTAAAAGGGTCACCGATCTGAACACTGGGACGCTTTTCATCGTTTTCGCCGAATTCCTGCGAGGCCAGGATACTGCATCCACCGATGCCATCTCGTCCGGTACGGTTACCGGCGTAGATGATGATATTGCCCTCTCCTTTTGTCCATGCTTTAGCTAACTGATTTTGGGGGGTGATCCCCAGGCACATCACGTTGACTAAGCAGTTCCCTTGATAGGAAGGATGAAAATAGAGTTCACCAGCAACAGTTGGTACTCCAACACAATTTCCATAAAAAGCGATCCCATCAACCACCCCTTTAAAAATAAAATTTGATCGGGCGTTGTCCGGCGGACCAAAGTGCAACGAATCAAGACAGGCAATAGGTCGGGCACCGCTACCGAAAATATCACGGATAATGCCGCCAATACCGGTGGCGGCACCCTGACGAGGTTCAACCTGGGAAGGATGGTTGTGGCTTTCCATTTTAAAAACCACTGCCATTCCATCATAGACAATTCCTCCAGCATCCTCTCCGACTAAAGCCGGGAACTTTCCTTCACGTGGGAACAGTTCGAACCATTTTCGAGAATGGGGATAACCGCAATGTTCTGACCATTCAACAGAAAACATGGCTAACTCAGTGGGAGTTGGGGGACGTTTGAGGATATCTATGATTCTTTCATATTCTTCATCACGAAGACCAAGTTCGCGAGCAATATGGATTCGTTCAGTATTTTTCACGTTGATTTTCCTCCCACCATTGAATCAAAGATAGAAAGATTCTTTTCCCATCTTCTGAACCCAGAAGGGCTTCTGAGGATCGTTCCGGATGAGGCATCATTCCTAAAATGTTTTTGCCAGGAGAGACGATGCCGGCGATGGCGTCAAGTGAACCATTGGGATTTGAATCCTGATTGACATCACCATTGGGATGACAATAGCGAAAGACAATTTGTTTTTGACTGCGAAGATTTTGGAGAACCGATTCAGGAGCATAATAGTTTCCTTGATTGTGGGCAATGGGAATACGAATGACTTCTCCCAGATGAAAAAGCTGGGTAAAGGGGGTCTGAGTGTTTTCTACCCGTAAATGAACATAGCGGCAAATAAAATGAGCGACGTTATTGGGCAGAAGGGCGCCGTCAAGCAGCTGGCTTTCGACGAGTATTTGAAATCCGTTACAGATACCGATGACCAACCCCCCCTGAGCGGCATGGTGGCGGATTGATTCCATGACTGGAGAAAAACGGGCGATGGCTCCGGTCCGCAGATAATCTCCATAGCTGAATCCACCGGGAAGAACGATACAATCACATTCCTGCAAGTCACGATTCTCATGCCAGAGCATAACCGTTTTCTGACCTAATACTTCGGCAAGAATATGATAACAGTCATAGTCACAATTTGATCCTGGAAAAATGACCACTCCGAATTTCATCGAGGTCTCCTCAGCACAGAACGGGTTCAATTTCGAAGTGATATTTTTCAATGACCGGATTGGCCAATAGTTGGTCACACATTTCACTCAAACGCTTGCCGGCAGTTTCCAGATCAGCGGATTCAATCCCGATCTCAAAATATTTCCCGGTCTTTACCTCTTCCACTTCCCGGTAGGCTAACGTATGGAGTGCATTTTTTATGGTGAGCCCCTGAGGATCAAACACACCCGGTTTTAAAGTGATAACCACTTTTCCCTTGAATTTCATAGTAACCACCTCTCCGGCGATACTGATAGCTATTGGAATTGAATGATTGATAAGTATATGCATTCATATTCATCATGCGGATATAAAAAACAGATAATTATATCATATCTAAGCCACGGTAAGCTGGTTAGATGGTTGAACAGTGAAGATGATTTATTTCTTATTTATTGGGGTTCGATACATTGATTTCCTACAAATAAATTTTTTCCACATATTATTATTCCCTTCCCTTGAAGGAAGAGTGGTATCTATCTTAGTCGTAGGAAATCGCTTCTCTCTTGCCGGATTGAGCTGCGGTGAGGATAGTGTCGCAGATGACAGCACATTTGTAACCGTCTTCGAAGGTGGCTCCGTAGGGAGCAATGGGTTTTTTGTTGACGACAGAGTCCAGGAGATGAGATATGGCATGAATGAAGCTGTGTTCCCAGCCGATCATATGTCCATGTGGCCACCATTTATCCCAGAAAGGATGATAACTTTCGGAGACAAGGACCTGGTGGAAGCCTTGGAATACCTTCGGCTCCTCACCGACAATGAAGATTTCGATTTCATTCAAACGCTCTAAATTAAAGCGGATACTTCCCTTGGAGCCGTTAATTTCAATATATTCAAAATTTTTTCGACCAGCACAAAACCGTGAAGCTTCCAAAGTTCCGATGGCATCATTCTCAAACTCCAAGAGAGCAGCAAAGGCATCATCGACGGTAATCGGCACTTTTTGAGAAGGATTATCTATTAAGGGACGTTCTTTAATAAAGGTTCGAGTGAGAGCACTGACGGTGGTAACTTCACTAACTAAAAAGCGTGCCAGGTCAATGATGTGTGCACCCAAGTCTCCCAGTGCTCCCGACCCGGCTACGTCTTTTTCTAATCGCCAGACCGAGGGAAAATTTGGATCCATGATCCATTCTTGAAGGTACTGAGCACGAAAATGATAAATCTGGCCGAGTTTCCCGGCTTCGATATATTCCTTGGCAAGACGAATGGCCGGGAGGAATCGATAATTAAAACATACCATGGATGTTGCTGACGATTTTTGAGCAGCCTGCCACATTTTTCGGGCGTCGGTAGCGTTTCCAGCCAAGGGTTTTTCACACAGGACATTTTTTCCTGCTTGTAAGGCAGCGATACAGGGTTCGGCATGGATACTGTTCGGGCCAACATTGTCCAATAAAGCGACATCGGGGTCAGCGACCATTTTTTCCCAATCGGTGTAGCGCTTTTCATATCCAAAACGGATTTTGGCCTCTTGGAGGGTTTTTTCATTTCTTCCGCTAATAGCGACCAGCTTTGGATAGGCAACCGGGGGCCAGAAGATATAAGGGTATTTTTTATAGGCATTGGTATGTGCCTTCCCCATAAAAGCATATCCGAGCATTCCGATTCCAATTTCCGGTATGTTTTCTGCAATTCCCTTTGCTTCTCCCATACTGATAAATCCTACTTTTTCAGCCATTTTTTATCCTCCTTCTTTCCTTTTTTTTAAATGTATACCGTGGGCTGATTTTCAATGAGACAGCATATTTTCAAAATGGAGAGCAGAATGATCGCTTTTATTTTTATAAATGATTACATATCATCGTGATAGGGGTTGACTTCATGTAAGATATCCATAATAGTATCGGCGATACAGTTGATATCATTTTCATGAAAGGTTTTCAAATGAATGACGATCGATGCGGTAATAAAATCAAAATCTTTCCCTACCCGCGAAAAGGCAACATGAGAAAGACCGAGTTCATTCAAACGCTTTTGAAAGTGATCACAAACCTTTTGTGCTTTTTCATACAGAGACGGCCATACATTTATATCCTCATCGGCAAAAACGAACCCTACTTCTGCGGTTTCTTCCCGTCCACGAATGAGTGCAAAATCACCGAACGGATAGTGTTCTTCGATATAATAACGAAATTGCTTGGCTTTGGTTAATTGGATAATAAACACCTCTTTTCAATAATATTATTATACCTTTTTTCGGAAAGGAATTTCACCTCCACTTACGCCATCCCATTTCATCAAACCTATAACATTTATCCCAACCGGTGGGATATTTGGGCGCAATTAATTACGCCCCACCATTGATAGGTGAGATTCATTCTCTGTAAAGGTTTGATTTTATCGAACCCGGAATTGTGAGAAGAACAAGGGGAACCCCTCAAGCACTTGAGTTCCCCTTGTTCCGGATAATCGGTTTATTCGTTCAAGCAGCCGCTGCGGAAGGCGGAGAGATAGTTCATGCAGAATTCATCATGTCCCATTAGGGCTTCACTGGCGTAAAGAATCCCCATAAGTTTTTCATCCAAAGGGTCAATAATGGCGGCGTGGAGTCCGTAGCCAATGCTGAGAGCTAAAAATGCCCGGTTGATAAGACGCCGGTTTGGCATGCCAAAGGAGATGTTGCTGAGCCCACAGATTGTTCTCACCCCGGGATATTTTTTGGGGATCTCATGCAAAGTTTCCAGGAAAAGCTTTCCCTGGTTCTGATCGGTCCCAATGGGGACGACCAGGGGATCAATAAAGAGGTGTTCGTGAGGAATGTCATAAGTATCGACTGCATTCACCAGGATATCCACCAATTTCATTCGATCTTCCACCGATTGGGGAATTCCTCCCTCTCCCATAGCAAGGCCGACGACCAGGGCGTTGTATTTTTTTACGATGGGGAGCAAGGCTTGAATACGGTTTCCCTCGGCAGTAAAGGAATTAATCATGACTTCTCTTTTATGGTAAACCTTAAGTGCTTCTTCGAGGGCCAGATCATTAGCGGAATCTAAGCAGAGAGGAATACCAATTTCGTCTTGGATTACTTCCACCAGCCATTTTAAATCATCCACTTCTTTGGTCGCTTCGGTTCCAGCATTGATATCGATAAAAGCGGCACCAGCTTTTTCCTGCTTTTGAGCTTCCTGGATGAAAAATTGTTGATCTTTTTTTTCTAATGCTTCCCGGATAGCTTTTCGGGTAGCATTGATCCGTTCAGCTACGATTAACATAATTCTACCTCCTCTTTTACAATTGCAAGCTTCAATTTATCATTGAATAGTTTAGCCAGATAAAACGATCCGGCCACCACCAGCGGTAAATGATGGTTTGACGCATAATTTATAGCGCATTCAAAGGCTTCATATGGATCGTTCATGACTTCCACCTGAGAATGGTGGGGACTGAAAAAATGAATGATATCAGTAGGAAGCACGGCTTTGGGATTGAATGGGGTGGTGAGATAGAGTGTACATTTCATCCGTGACAATTCTTCGGCGATTCCCGGATAATCCTTGCCGTTTAAAAAACCGAGCAGAAAAACTGCTTCATTGATATGGAGATAATCCCGTAAGGTATTTCGAAGAGTGGCGAAAGAAGCCTGATTGTGAGCGACATCAAATATCACCAGTGGTAATTCGTTTAAAACTTGAATTCTTCCCGGCCAATTGATTCCGTTCAACATAGTCTGTAATTGGTCATTGCTGAGTAAACACCCCAATTGTTCGGCAGCAAGAACTGCGGTGAGAAAATTGGTGACCTGTTGATCTCCCAAAAGGGGGAGAGAAAGGACACCTCCCTGCCCATTTTTAGTCATCCACTGAAAAACTGAACCATTCTCCCCTCGCCGGAGGATTTGGTAGGAACAGTTCTCATAAAAAGAAACAACTGGTACTGCGAGTCGTTGGGCAATATTTAGAATGGTGGTTTGAGCTTCGAATTTTTCCTGAGGTCCTAAAATCAAGGGAATATGAGAGCGAAGGATACCAGCTTTTTCACGAGCGATTTCCGGGATGGTTTCTCCCAAGATTTCGGTATGGTCATAGCTGATGGGGGTAATAACTGTCAGGCATGGTTCGCAAACGTTGGTCGCATCCAGACGACCACCCAATCCCACCTCCATGACTGCGTAATCGGTTAGGCATTCTTTGAAATACTGGAAGGCCAAGGCAACCGATACTTCGAAATAGGTCGGTTTTCCCAGGAGTGAATGTCGGCCCATCTTTTCAATCACCGGGAATATATCAGTGACTAACTGAGCCAGTTCTCGGGGTTGAATAAGATCACCGTTGAAATGGATCCTTTCCCGGAAAGTGAGGAGATGAGGTTTGACATATAAACCACACTTCATCTGCGAAAACGAAAGAATACGATCGAGAAAATACGAGGTACTTCCCTTCCCTTTAGTCCCTGCGATCAGAATAATCTTTGAGCTTTTTTCTGGATGGTCAAGAAGAGCAATGAATTCCCGCATCCGATCGAGCTTGAGATCGGAATATGTAAAATCAGTTTTTTCGTAATTAATCAGCGAATAGAGGGCGTGGAGACTTTCCTGAAAATCCACTGGAAATACCTCCGTTAATATTCTTCCGGCATATTCTGGAGCTGCTCATAGGTAAAAACCGGTCCATCTTTGCATACATAATGAGGTCCAATATTACATCGGCCGCACTTTCCCAAACCACATTTCATCCTCATTTCCAAAGTGGTAATGATGTTGTGTGATTGGAATCCCATATCCAATAATGCTTTAATGGTGAATTTGATCATAATGGGTGGACCACAGATGATACACGTCCACTCGGGTGGGTTGACGTTCACGCTTTCTTTCAGAACATTGGGAACAAGTCCTACCTGACCGGTCCATTGAGGGTTTCCTCGATCCACGGTAACCAACAGTGATACCTTTTCAAGGTTTTCCCATTTTTTGAATTCCCACTTAAAAATTAAATCTTCGGGTGAACGAGCACCATAGAGGATAATGACCTGCTGAAAATCGGAACGTTTTTCGTCATCTAAAACGTAGTTGATGAGTGATCGAAGTGGCGCCAAGCCGATTCCTCCACCGATAAAAAGAAGGTTCTGATGTTTGAGGTTGGAAACAAGGAAAGTATTCCCATAGGGTCCACGAACTCCTAAACGATCCCCCTGGTTCAGGCGATGAATGGCTGCCGTGACCAGTCCAGTTTTTTTAATACTGAACTCCAGTATCCCCTTCTGGGTAGGAGAGGAAGTGATGGATATCGGGGCTTCTCCGACCCCGGGTACAAAGAGTTCGGCAAATTGACCGGGATAATAAACAAAGGGTATATCCTCCAGATTGAGCCGGAAAGTTTTGATGTCCGATGTTTCCGGAATGATGTCCTGAATTCGATGGAGCTTGGGAAGGTAGATATTTTTGGTTTCAGCCGACATTGCTTCCAATTTTTTTCACCATCCTTTCGACCGCTTCCCGAATATCCCAGTTGACCGGGCAGATTTCAATACATTTTCCGCACCCCACGCACCCGTAGCGACCCTCTTCGCGAATGGGGAAATAGGAAAATTTATGTAAAACCCGTTGCCGTACCCGTTCTTTAAAAGTCGATCGGGGGTTGTGTCCCGAAGCATGGAGAGTGAATTTGGGGAACATACAGGAATCCCATGTTTTCAACTGGTAGCCCTTCAGTCGTCCTTCGGTGGAAAAATCAAAACAATAACAGGTTGGACAGAGATAGGTACAGGCTCCGCAATTGAGACATTTCCAGGCAATTTTTTCCCATTCTTCATCTTCAAAAAGCGCGTAAAGTCCTTGCGGAACCTCTGCAGGGAGTTTTTCTTCTGCGGCTTTTTCCAAAACGTCCCTTTTCAGGGTATCGATTTCAGTATGCTCGGTATCGCTCAGATTGTGCACTTGATTCATAATATCAAACTGGCTGGGTTCGCCAGTTTCCAAATAAAATCCATCCTGATAAGGAAGTACAAAAAGTGCTTTGGGGTGTGACCATAATGGATTTCCACCAACCCAGGTACAAAAACAGGTTGATTCTGGTTTGGTGCATCCCAAGATAATAATCTTTAATGATTGCCGGCGTTTCTGATATTCTCGGTCGATGCAGGACTCGCTGAGAAAGACTCGGTCGAGCACATCAAAGATCGCCCGGGTTTCACAAGGGAGAGCGATCAAGAATCGAAACAGTTCAGACTGATCGATATCTTCAACCTTCCACTCCCGATTGTCCCATCGGTAACGAAACACTTTTTCCCAGGGAGGGAAAAGTGCCTCTTTGACATTTTTTATTAGGGTGAATTTTGCCGAAGCAAGTTCCAGGTCATGATGAGCCGCTTTTTCGGTCAATAAAAGGTGTTCATAGTTTTTATAACACCATTGATAAAAATCGTTTTTGGATATTTTTCCGGTTTTCATGGCCATCGCCTCACTTGATAAAATCACCCGGATCATTTTCACGATAAGTCAGTAAAGGTGCCAGGGCTTCCTTTTCAACTCCGGATTCAAACTGAAATTCCTTACGAATAATCGCTTCCATTTTCAGAGGGAGCAAAGCAATTGGTATCGAGATCGGACAGGCTCTTTCACAGGCACCACATTCAACACAACGACCCGCCATGTGCATGGTACGTCCTAGATGGAAAAGAAAATTATCAGATGGAGTTGCCGCTGGGCTAACCCACTGGGGTTTGGTGCTCTCGACAAAACATTCCTGACAATAACACAGTGGGCAGGCATTACGGCAGGCATAACACCGTATGCACTTCGACATTTCCCTGTAAAAGTAATTCCAGCGCTCCTCAGGAGAAAGCTTGTCCAATGACTCTAAATAATCTTTCTTCCCGATTTGGTAATTACTGATCGTGATCGGTTCTCCGACTAAAAAGTCGTAAAGAGGTGGATTGGGATACCGGCAACGCTGACAGGTATCTTCTAAAAGTGGATAGATTTCAATTTTTTGACTTCGATAGAAAAAACCTTGCTCGTTCCACAAAAAATCATTCGGTGAGGAATTGGGATAGCTTTTAAGTAATTTCTCCAGACTGATGAGCCCTCGACAAGGGAGGCCGATCAGAAAGAGTCTTTCACGAGGAAACTGCTCTTCTTTGAGGAGAACTTGGACCGAACGAGCATCACATCCTTTTACCAGAAGAGCTATTTTTTGATTCACATTTTTATAATATTTCAAATAGCGAGCGAGATTGTAGCCACAAAAAGGATTCCAGGCCAAGTGATTCAGCTCGTTTTCGCTGGTAGCGATGATCGGTTCGGTTTGAAATGGAAGTCGGCCGGGTGCATACCCAATCACGCAATCAGCGGTTTTTTCCCGCAGAAGTTTTTTGGTGAGATCACGGAGCATTTCTTCAAACATTGACAACAAACTCCTTTACTAATTTCCGGGCTGGGCCGAGTGGTTTGATCGAATCGACCACCTGGGTCACCACCTCGGAAAATTTTTGTCCTTCGGATGCGGAAACCCAGGAAAAATGAACCCGATCCTCTTCGACACCAACCCATTTGAGTAATTCATTCAGGAGGAAAAATTTTCGGCGGGCATAAAAATTTCCACTGATATAATGACAATCTCCGGGGTGACAACCGGAGACCAGAACTCCATCGGCTCCTTCCCGGAGTGCTTTGAGGATATACAGCGGATTAATAGCTCCTGAACAAGGCACCCGAATGACACGAATGTTGGGTGGATACTGCATACGGCTGACACCAGCCAAATCAGCTCCGGCGTAACTGCACCAGTGACAAAGAAACGCGACGATTTTGGGTTCCCATGATTGATCGATCATAGTAAGTACTCTACCTCCGAAATAAGCTGTTCGGGTGCGAATCCCTGGACCTTGATGGCCGTGCTTTTGCAAGTGGCACTGCACAGCCCGCAGCCTTTACATAATGCGGCATTGACTTCAGCAATTTTCTTTTCTTGATTCACTTTTACCGCTTTATAAGCACAGATCCTTTCACAGTCACCACAAGCGGTGCACCGTTCCTTAAGGACATAGGCAATCTGGGCTTCAGATTGGATATGATCCTTACTCAGAATATTCATTGCCCGCGAGACACAGGCTTTCGCTTGTAAGATACTTTCCGGTGCCGATTTTGGACTATGGGCTAAACCGCAGACATACACCCCATCGGTGGCGAAATCCACCGGGCGCAGTTTGACATGAGCTTCTAAAAAGAATCCATCTTGATTGAGGGGAACTTTCAGCATTTTTCCGGTCAAAATATTGTTTTCCGGAGGAATAATACCGGTGCTGAGCACGACCAAATCAACAGGCATGGTAATGGTATTCTTGAATACTGGACTGTTGACGGTGACGTAAAGGATCGATCCTTCTCGACTGACTATTGGAGTTTCGTTATCATTAAAGCGAATGAAAACCACTCCTTTTTGCCGTGCTTTCCGATAATACTTTTCTTGAAGACCATAACTCCGGATGTCACGGTAAAGGATGTACACTTCTGTATCAGGATATTTCTCCTTGATCGCTATAGCATTTTTGATGGCGGTTCCGCAACAGACCTTGCTGCACCAAGGATGTTCCTGGCTGCGTGAACCAACACACTGTATCATAATCACTTGTTTGACTGGTTGGAGAATATTTTGATCAAGCTTTTTTTCAAGGTCGGTTTGGGTGATAACTCGCTCATCGCTGCCATAAAGGTATTCATGCGGGATATATTGGTTGGCACCGGTGGCAACAATGACTCCTCCGTGTTTGATGGTGAGAGAGATGCCGGATTGTTCGATGGTACTCTCAAAATTTCCAACAAATCCATTGATTTCTTTCACTTGAGCATTAAGATAGACTTCAATATTGGGATTTTGCTGTATTTCATTCTTCATGGTTATAATAAGGTCAACCAGGTTAACCCCTTCGATGGTGAATTTTCGTTGAAACCCTTTTATATTGCCTCCAAGATCTGAATCTTTTTCAACTAAAAAGACCTTTAATCCCTGACGTGCTGCTTCTAAAGCTGCCGTCATCCCACTCAATCCCCCTCCAAGAACCAATAGCGCTTTTTCTAAGGGGAGGAGAATGGGTGTGAGTGGTTCAAGTAATGATGCTTTCGCTACTGCCATCGAGACCAGATCTCGAGACTTATCGGTGGCCTCGGTCGGCGATTGCTGATGAACCCAGGAGCACTGATCCCGAATATTGGCCATTTCGAAAAGATAGGGATTTAAACCAGCTTCCCGTAAGGTTTCACGGAAAAGTGGTTCATGGGTTCGAGGAGAACAGGAGGCGACAATGATCCGGTTTAAGTTCAGCTCTCCGATTTTTTCTTTAATTCTCTCTTGAGTATCCTGAGAACAGGTATAGAGGTTTTCTTCTGCATAGACTACTCCAGGAAGGTTCTTCGCCCATTCCACGACAGCAGGTACTTCGACCACTCCTCCAATATTGATTCCGCAACGACAAATGAATACTCCAATACGAAGCGGTTCATCCGAAACATCTCGCTGTTGAGGATAGGCCTTTTCTTTTACCTCAGTAAACCGGACTGAATTGAGGAAACCAGCGACGTCACAGCTTGCGGCACTGGCTTCCACGACTGTATCTGGAATATCTTTCGGTCCACCCAGTGTGCCGCAAACCCAAATACCGTCACGGGTGGTTTGAATAGGATTGGCAGCATCAGTATAAAGAAATCCCTCAGGGCTGATCGAAAGTCCAAGTTTTTCCAATTGAGCTAATTTTTCCGGTTCGACTTGCAGGCCGACTGACAAAACGAGCAGCTCAAAAGTCTCTTTTTGAACATTCCCTTGATTATCAACAAAAGAGACTTCAAGGTCGCCGGTATCAAGTTCTTTTACACGATCCACTTTCCCACGGATAAATCTGATTCCTTCCCGTTGGGCACGTTCATAATATTTTTCAAAATCTTTGCCGTAGGCACGCATGTCAATCATGAAGACCGTTGCTGAAAATTCATTCTCCGATGAATTGGTGTATAGCGGTTTGTCCTGGAATGATACCGGAACAGTTGAACAGTCTCCAATGGAACAACAGGCCGTTTCTGGTTGGTCTTGGTGATGTTCAATGGCCAAGTGTTCTTTGGCGACCAAGGCTTCTTTGATGGCATACATACAACATACCGATGAACAATACAATTTTCCTCGCTCCGGGTCCCGTGACCCAACACATAGAATAAAAGCGATTTTCCTTGGAGTTTTTTGATCGGATGGACGCTGAACTTTTCCTGAAAACGGCCCAGATGCGTTCAGTATTCTTTCAAAATCAAGGCTGGTAACGACATTCGGATACTTACGGTACCCTAACTCCCGATATTTTTCGGTTGGATCAAAGGTCTCGGCGCCGGCTGAAAAAATGATCGCACCCACCTCGACCTTTTCCTGGGAATCTTTCATGCTATGATCAATAGCCTGGCGTTGGCATGCGAATACGCATTGCATACATTCTGAACAACCGCCACAGGAGAGGCAACGAGCGGCTTCCTCAACTGCTTCGTTTTCATCATAGCCCAATTCAACTTCTCGAAAATCTCGTATTCGATCGGTGACCTTGGCTTTCTTCATCAATATTCGGTTTTTCCGGGTGGTCCCCCAGGGAATATTGAGTGGCGCCGGGTGTCGATGATCAATGATGAAATCTTTTCCGGTAAAAGCAGCATCAATAGCTTGAGCTGCTCTTTTCCCATGAGCGATGGATTCCACTAAAGTAGAAGGACCCATGACCAGATCGCCCCCGGCATAGACGCCAGGTCGGGACGTTTCGAGCTTTTCATTGGTTTTCACCGTGCCCCGCCGGGTCATCTCTAAGCCTTCGTTGGGAATGGCGACTTCCTGGCCAATGGCTAATATAAACAGGTCGGCAGCTACCTCGAATCCCGAACCGGGAATGACTTCGGGCCTTCTCCGTCCGGATTCATCCGGGGCACAAAGTCGCATGACATAGGTTTCCATATACAGTTGCCCATCCCGTTTAGTGAAACAACGTGGGCTGGCACAAAAGAAAAATTCAACGCCTTCTTCCTGAGCATCTTCGATTTCTTCATCTCGAGCTGGCATTTCTTCGCGAGAGCGCCGGTAATAAATCGATACTTTTTTCGCTCCCCGGCGCAACGCAGTACGAGCACAATCGATGGCGACGTTCCCACCACCGATGACCACCACTTCCTGAGCAGGTGGAACTTCTCCACTACTGTTGGCTTTCTCCAAGTATTGCAAACCGTCCATTGTCCGTGGATCATTTTCTCCCTCCACCCCTAACTTTATTCCTTTCCAGGCACCACAGGCAAGATAGATGGATTGATACCCTTGCTTAAAAAGATCATCGAGAGAGAAGTCTTTCCCCCATTTCTTTCCATAGTGAATTGAGACCCCTAATTGTTTTATGGTCGCAATATCTTGGGAAACAACATCTCGGGGAAGACGATAGGCGGGGATCCCATAGACCATCATTCCTCCCGGGCGGTCCTGGGCTTCGAAGATATCAACTGGATACCCTTTGAGGGAAAGAAAATAGGCACAACTTAGACCACTGGGACCGGCACCGACGATGGCAATTTTTTGGGGTTTGGGTGATTCTTGGGGAGGGAGGACCGAGACCTGGTGAGTGGTTTCGTAATCGGATAAAAAGCGCTTAATTGATGGTATACCCAAAGGTTCATCGAGTACACCCCGCTGGCACTTTTCCATGCACGGGTGATGACAGGCTCTTCCACAAATGGCTGGGAAAGGATTATCCAGCCGCACGGTTCGTAAGGCGTCTTCATAGCGATGATTTCGAACTAAGGCGATATACCCTTGAGCTTTTTGTTCTAACGGGCAGGCAGCTTGACAATTTGCTGTTCCCCTTTTTTCAATAGTAAAGGCATTAGGAAAGGCTTGAGGAAATGGTCGAAAGGTTGCTTTACGGGTGTTCAAGTAGTTTTCATATTCGTTTGGTCGGTCAACCGGGCAAACTCCAACACAGTCGCTGCAGCCGGTACATTTGGATATATCAATATAACGGGCCTTTTTCCGAACGGTAACGGTAAAATGTCCGGGTACGCCCTCGATGTTTTCGACTTCGGAATACGATAAGATATCGATATTCAGGTGACGTCCACACTCCACCAACTTAGGAGACAGAATGCACATGGCACAGTCATTGGTGGGAAAAGTTTTATCAAGTCGAGCCATGAGCCCTCCGATGGTTGGGGAAGACTCAATGAGGTAAACGAGGAATCCAGAATTTGCCAGATCCAAGGAGGACTGAATGCCAGCAATACCGCCTCCTACCACCATGACACTACCGATTTTATTGTTGGTCATGGCTCGTTCTCTCCTTGACCCAGATCAGCTTCCCGGTTTCACGGTCATAAAATGTCTCATAATCGGACAGGGATTGGATGGAATCGTCATCCCATAAATGAGCGATAAGGTCACGCCGGAGTTTTTGAGTTCGTCGATCAACATCTTCAATCATTTTGATCCAGTGAGGTTTGACATACCCCTCTTCAATAGCCATGAGACGCAACACTTTTAAAATATTGGTAAATTCGACATCCTGAGGACAATGAGCGGTACAGGTGTAGCATCCGATGCACATCCATATGGATTTAGAACGTAATATCGTTTCCCGATCACCCACCAGAACTTGGTGGATGATACGTCGAGGGTTGAAATCGTTTTCGACTTCACTGACTGGACAACCGGCGGTGCACACTCCACAAGAAAAACACGCCAGGAGTCCTTCTCCACCGGGACGAGCCGCTACTTGATATTTAAACTGAGTATCGAATTTTTTTTCCGACTTCATGGTGAAGTGATCTCTCCTTTTACCGGTCGGGGGAATAAACCAGACCGTTTTACAATTTCCGGGACGATGCTTTCCCAGGCAATAGCCATGATGTGAACACCAGAAACACCTTCGATTTGTCTGACTTTCCGGATGGTTTCCACGCAGACCTCAATCCCTTCGGCTTTTTGATCGGAAACAGCTTCCATTCTTTGTATGAGGGCATCAGGAATAACCACGCCGGGAACTTCGTTTTTCATATAACGGAGGGCTTTGGCTGATTTAACCGGAATAACGCCTGCCAGAATAAACGCTTTTCGATGAAGTCCCATTTTACGAACTTCTTCCATCCATCGGGAAAAAATTTTCAGGTCAAATATGGCTTGGGTTTGGATAAACTCAGCACCGGCTGCGATTTTCTTGGCAAGACGAATTGCCCGGAATTCCATGGGGTCGGCATAGGGATTTTCACCGGCTCCTAAAAAAACATTAATCTCACCCTTCACCTCTTCTCCGTTTTGGAATTTCTTTTCATCACGCATGGTTTTGAACATCTGTAAAAGTTGTATGGAATCTATATCATAGACATTTTTTGCTTGCGGGTGATTCCCCATGCTCTGGTGGTCGCCAGTCAGACACAGCACATTTTGAATGCCAAGGGCACATGCTCCCAAGAAATCGCTTTGTAGAGCAATCCGATTGCGATCACGGGTGACCATCTGCATTACCGGCTCAACTCCCATATTTTGAGCAATGATACAACTGGCGAAACTGGACATACGAACGATAGCGGTCTGGTTGTCAGTAATGTTGACGGCATCAACCGTGTCCTTGACGAGATCACACTTTTTTCGAACATTCTCCGCGTCGGTTCCTTTGGGAGGACCAACTTCAGCCGTTACCGCAAACTGACCACTTTGTAGGATTTCTCTGAGCCAACTCATAACAGCATATCCTCCCGGATCATTTTGCGATGACCTCCATATCGCGAGGTCGACCAGTCTTTAGGAGGTTGGATTTCAAGGAGCAAATCCAGACGACCCTGTTTTTTTAAATGGTCATAAATGAGCTGCCAGGCGCAATCACGGTCGGGTTTCACTTCACATTTTCCGTCTTTGGAACCCCCGCACGGACCGTTAAGCAAACTTTTCGCACATCGGGTCACCGGACAGGTGCCACCGAAGAGATGGACAATGCAATTGCCGCAGCCAAGACAACGTTCTTCCCAAATTCCCTGCTCTACTGGCATTCCCATAAAGGTGGTGTTGAGACCAGGATAGATCATTTTATCTGAATAAAAATCCGATAAAGCCTGGACCCCAACACCACAGGCCAGTGATATTACTGCATCGACCGCTTGAATACGGTCACACAAGGGATGGATAAATTCATGCTCGCATTGTCGCTCCACGGTATAATCAGAGGCTTCATATCCTTTGATACGTAAGAGTGAGGCGAGTTCTTTGGCTTCTTTCTCGCCACCGGTCATACAAACGGTGACACATGTGCCACACCCTAATACCAGTACTTTTTTACGGTTACCAATCATCAGTAGGATTTCTTGAATTGGTTTTCGATCACCAATAATCATGTTTCA
>CAYSWT010000017.1:19033-24183 GCA_964434845.1 uncultured Atribacterota bacterium
GATCGCCGGATAACCACTTTTATCACAGGCGATTCCATAAATCTTCAATCATCATCACTCCAGAAAAAAGAGATTACTTCATTTGCCCCATGATTGGGTGATTTTTCCAATCGTATCCTTTTTTCATCTCAATATTTTCTCAGCCGGACAAATAAACATATCATTTTGTTTCAATCTCGACCAGGTGATGGCACCGGCCGGACAGGATGAAGCACACAGACCACAGAGGTGACATTGCTCCCAGTTGATCCTGGCCTTTTTCCGCTTCGAACTGCCGTCAATATCGATAGCGCTCCAAGGACAGGTGCGAAGACAGGTCAGGCAGAGAACACATTTCTCCTCATCAACGGTTGATCTTCCTTTTTCACACCACACGCCATGCTGGCAATAGTTGGAAATTTCTTGAATGGCATATTGGGTTTCGGTTGATAAAGAGTTATCAGGTAACTCGAACCACCCATCAAGTGGCAAGGCGTAGGGAAGAAGGTTAATGTTCTCGGGGCGGGTCATTGAGTTTGTCAGCCGATCGCTTTGGACAATTTGAGATAAATCAGTAGGAGTAACTATTCTACCGGGAACTTTAATGATCCAGTCGGCAGTAAGTCTTTGTAAAATTCTATCCCTTTCGGTTATAAAATCGATCCAGGCACCCCGCATGTTCAGGGTCGGTTGGAGAGTAAGCTTTGAAAAATCTATTTTTTCAATTAAAACCCCAGCTTCCCGTGCTGTTCGATACTGAGTCTCCAGATTCTCTCCGGCAACGATCACTTCTCGACAGAGGATCAAAACCAGTGCCTGGTCTCTTTGCACGATAAGTTGAGCAAGAGCATATAAACTTGACCAGGTTTCAGGTGAGACGATTACTTCTGGCACCAAAAAAACTACAGTTTGTTTTCGAAAATTCCGAACCAGGGCTTTAGGCTGGAATTCCTTTAAAAAAAGGACTTTTCGGGTTTCATCAACATCAGGAGGTATATTGAAAGAAAAAACATTCTGAAATTCGGGGAGGATGGCAACCGCACCAACGGTGGTCACCTCAGTATTGGTTATCACATCATATTGAATGCCATTCCTACGGAGGGTGAAAGAACCCAGAGGAACGATCGTTTCCAAATGGTGGATATGAAAGGTATTGAGAATCGCTTCGTCGACATTTTTCCCCACAATCGCTACTCTTTTAAGAGGTTGCAGATGAAACGCTTCGGACGGTGTTTCGGGTGAGGATGATTCGATAACCCGTCGAAAAAAAACATTCCAGGAATCGTAATCATTCAGAGAAGGGAAAGGAGGAAGAATTTCTTCCGGATAAGTGACGACTCGCTGTGGATCGACTCCGGTTTGAGAACATATTCGAGTGAGGTTTTCTCGATTTAAATAGGTGCTTCCCCCTACTATGATGACCAAATCACATTTTTTGGGAAACTGGGATAACAATTCGGCGGCTGATATGAGATGAATCTTGACCGGAAAGTAATTTTGTATCTGATCGGTCCATTTTTGGAATCGGGACCGAGTATCACCAAGAGAGACGATGCAGACGGTCTTCAATATATTTTCCTCCTTGCCGCATTCATTATCTCTTTCAAATTGATATCGATGATCCATAATGAATGGGATTCATTTCTTGGGAGAGATAAGCCGTCAATATCCGATGAGCCACTCTTTTCGCATCAGCGATCGTGGTTTCGATGTCTTTCGGACCCGAAGCAGCACCACAAACATAAATCCGTTCCTGGCTGGTTTCTCCTGAACCATAGTCTTTAATAAAACCGACTTCATCGGTACTCAGTCGGAAAGTATTGGCAATCACCATTGTTCCCGGAGCAGGTATCATTCCAACTGAGAGGATGACTGCGTCATATTCAGCCCGGGTGACATGATAATCGTCCTCAAAAAGGAGGACAGGTTTCCCTTCAAGTGATTCCACCCGGTAAGGAAGATGCCGAATTAATCTCACTCTTTCTTGTGAAATGCTGAGGAGTTTTTCTTTTTTTCCACCCAATAATTGGAGATCCATATAGTACATATCAATCTGAATTTGAGGGAATTGAAAGCTGAGATCTTCGGCAATTCGGAGGGCATAACGACAGCAGACTCGGGAACAATAGCTACGTTTTTCTTTAAAATTTCTGGACCCGACACACTGAATGAAAGCGATTTTCTGGTAGTGAGCAAAATTGGCTAAACCACGAGTATTCAAATTTTTTTCGATTTCAATTCCGGTATAGATATGAGAAAGTGTTCCATATCCATATAGTGAAGCATGTTGAGCATCAAAAGCTTGAATACCGGTGGCGATTAATACCAATGAGGTCGAGATTAATTGATCGTTTTTCAGGGTTAAAAGATAACCAGTGTTGGTTTTTCGGATAGCAAGAATGGTTTGGCCGGTGACCAACTCAAAGGGAAGAAAAGAAAAATCTCCCAATTCTCGTTTGAGGTTGATGCCGTGACACACCCCACAATATAAGCAAACATCAGTAGCTTTACATCCTAACTGCCAGGCGAGACCGCCTGGCAGTTTTTCGTTTTCAATAACAACCACTCTCATGGTTGGGCTGAGAAGCTGGGCTGCAGTCAAGCCGGCAACACCCGCGCCAATGATGGTAATATCAAATGGCTTGGAACTGACCGAAGAAGTATTCATTAGAAAAGACCCACTACATTTCCTTTTTCGTCGATATCTACAGCATTCCCAGCCGGCTTAGAAGGCAAACCTGGCATGGTTCTCAGTTCACCGCAGAGCGGATAGAGAAAGCCGGCACCAATCGAAGGACGAATATCTCGGATTGGTAATTTAAACCCACGGGGACGTCCAAACAGTTTCGGATCATGAGAAAGAGACAGATGGGTTTTCGCCATACAAATCGGCAATGTATCCCAACCCATTTCAGTAAACATTTTTATCTTTCTTTCCGCTTCTGCCTCATAAACGACACTCTCAGCTCCATAGATTTTGGTGGCTATGGTGTGAATCTTATCTTTGATGGGAATATCGAGGGGATATAAGAATTGGAAGTTTCCGCCCTGATTGCAGGCTTTTGCGACGGCTTGAGCCAGATCTTTACCGCCCTTTCCGCCTTTTGCCCAGACTTCGGAGACGACTGCATCAAAGGCTCCTTTTTCCATAGAAATTTTTCTTACCGTTTCGATTTCATTCACGGAATCAGAAGTAAAGACGTTGATAGCAACTACGACTGGAACTCCAAAATGTCGAGCATTTTCAATCTGCTTCGTTAAGTTTTCTGAACCTTTGATGACGGCTTCGATATCTTCGTTCGATAATCCTGGATCCAAAGGTTTACCGGGAACCACTTTATACTTTCCGCTATGCATCTTCAAGGCACGAATTGAACAGACCATGACGACACAATCTGGCTTCAAACCACTATATCGGCATTTGATGTCCATGAATTTTTCCATACCGCAGTCGGCACCGAATCCACTTTCAGTGACCACGTAATCGGTGAGCCGCAGAGCAATCTGATCGGCGATGATAGAACTGTTTCCATGGGCAATATTGGCGAACGGTCCGGCATGGACGAAACAGGGAGTGTTTTCTAAGGTCTGGAGAAGGTTGGGTTTAATGGCGTCTTTCATGAGGACCGCCATCGAACCGGCACATTTTAAATCTTCGGCAGTTACTGGCTGTTTGTTTTTCGTATATCCCACCACTATCCGCCCCAAGCGTTTGCGAATGTCAAACAGATCGGTGGTGAGAGCTAAAATGGCCATTACTTCGGATGCGACAGAAATGTCAAATCCGGTTTCCCGAGGAACCCCATTGTCTTTCCCTCCCAGTCCGATGATAATTTTACGGAGCGATCGGTCACTCACATCCACTACTCGCGGCCAACTTATACTGTAGGGGTCAATATTGAGTTCATTCCCATGATGAAGATGGTTATCGATGAAAGCTGATAGAAGATTATGGGCGAGTGAGACCGCATGGGTATCACCTGTAAGATGAAGATTAAAATCTTCCATAGGAATGACTTGAGAATACCCGCCGCCAGCAGCTCCGCCCTTAATGCCGAATACTGGGCCAAGGGACGGTTGCCGAATACAAACAATACTTTTTTTACCAATGGCATTCAACCCCATTGCTAATCCAATAGTGGTGACAGTTTTTCCTTCACCGAGAGGAGTAGGCGTAATGGCGGTGACGTCGATATATTTTCCCAGGGGTCGATCCTGTAACTTTTGAAGGATATCAAGGGATACTTTCGCCTGATATTTTCCATAAAATTCAATATCATCTTCGGTGAGACCGATTGAACGAGCAATTTCTATAATAGGTTTTATAGTCGAACGTTGTGCAATCTCGAGGTCACTGAGCATTGAATGTTACCCCCTCCGCTGGATACGGTATTAATAAAATATTTAAAGTATTTATTAATTAAGATAATTATTTAATTCAGTTTAAAAAAAAGGGTGGTCTCCCACCCTTTTTGCTCCTATGCTATACCTAATAATTCTTTAGCTTTGTCTACCGCTGAAGCAGCATCAGGTGAAAACCCATCGGCACCGACTTCATCGGTGAATTTTTGAGTGACCGGAGCTCCTCCGATCATGACTTTTACATCTTTTCTGACCCCAGCGTCATTGAATGCTTTCACATTTTCTCTGATCTGCACCATGGTGGTGGTGAGCAAAGCCGACATGCCAACAATCTGAGGTTGGTGGTCTTTGATTGCCTGGATAAATTTATCGGCTGGAACATCAATTCCAAGATCGATAATTTCGAAACCAGCACCTTCCATCATCATGGCAACCAGGTTTTTGCCAATATCGTGAAGGTCGCCCTTTACGGTACCGATGATCATTTTTGCAACAGGCTCTACTCCACTTTCCACCAGTTTCGGCTTGAGAATCGCCATACCAGCTTTCATAGCCCGAGCCGCAATTAAAACTTCCGGAACGTAAATTTCATTGGCTTTAAATTTGACACCAACTTCATTCATGCCTTTAATCAAGCCGTTATTTAAGATCTCGGATGGTTTCAAGCCTTCGGCAAGCGCCTTATTGGTAAGCTCGGCAACTCCTTTTGCGTTTCCAGCAAACAGTTCTTTTGCGAGTTGATCTAATACTTCCGCCATTCATAACCCTCCCTCTTAAATTATTGAGCACTATTTTATCAAAAAGAAAAA
>CAYSWT010000018.1:0-24070 GCA_964434845.1 uncultured Atribacterota bacterium
TTGAATATCCTGAATAAAATGAGTTTTCATTGTTTGCTGGTCACTCGTTACTGATTACTCGTCACGGTATTTCCAGGATAGACCGCCATGCTGCTTCGCAGCACCATATGACAATGAAAATCCTTTCCCCACTTTAGAAAAGGGGGGTAAGGGGGGATTTGAAATGGACGGTCAACCAATCGAATCCCTCTCAATCTCCCTTTTATCCAAAGGGAGAGGTCTTTTTATGCCTTTCCAATTCCACAGTTCCACAGTTCCTCAATTCCACAGCTCTTTTCGACTCACTATTCACGACTCACGGTATTTCCAGGATAGAGAGGAAAAATCTTTTGTGCAAGCAATGTTCATGACCGGATGGACTTTTCGAGATGAACATCCTAAAATGAGGATTAGACGTGTGCAGTCTACAATGACCTCAACCTATTTTGGACATCCTGAATCTGGGTCAAAATGGGAAATTGAAAAAGGTGTTATCGTCTTTTATGATAAAGAAAAGAGTAAGTGAAGGGAGATGTTCACGTGAGGCAAATTAAGATTATTGTCGAAAAACATCCCGATGGCTATGTGGCTTACCCTTTAAAGCTTAAGGGGGTCGTAGTTGGACAGGGAGATACTTATGAAGAAGCTCTTTCAGATGTTAAATCAGCGATTTGTTTCCATATTGAGACTTTCGGAGAGGAGGTTCTTGAGGTTGATTCACCAATTCTTGAAGTATTCGTTGCCGAGGCTGGAGTTTAAAGTTTGATGAACAAATTTCCTGTTGATGCTCCAAGGCGAAAAGTAATAAAGACTTTAGAAGCTCTTGGTTTCCGAGTTGTGCGTGAAAAAGAGCATGTTTCTGTGGTATGCGAGAATCCCGATGGAAGTAAAACTCCTTTAACCATACCTAAACATCTAAAGATAAAAGCTTCTACGCTAAGAACGATTTGCACTCAAGCAGGTATTTCAAGAGATGATTTCTTAGAAGCCTATAAGAAGGTATAAACATAGTAACAGTATGGGTTTATTCCGCTCTCTAAGTATGACGTCTGATTGTGTAAATCTCGCAGAAATAACTTCTTACGAAATGTCCGCTCCAATTATTTTGACTTTTGTTGATTGAGCAAAGCTTTCTCTCAGGAAAGAAATTTTCTCTTGGTCAGGAGGAGAGAGAAATTCAAGTTCATATTCCTTCCCAATCAAGCGATATTTACCCACCCCTAAATGGTGGTATGGGAGAATTTCAAGCATACATTCTGGCAAGTGAGAAAGGAAGTTTTTCAACAGCTCGATATCTTGCGGAGAGTCGTTGACTCCAGGAATGAGGGGATAGCGGAAAATAATTTTATTGGGATACTTTAAGGTAAGGATGCGGGCATTTCCCAGAATGGTTTCATTGGAGACTCCCACATAATTTTGGTGTTTTTGATCATCGATCAGTTTAAGGTCATACAGTATGAGATCTACTGTTTGGGCAAGATCGAGAAGGAGCTTCGTATCCTTTTCGTCGCCCTGGTAGTATCCTGAGGTATCAAGGGCCACATGATATCCTAACCTTTTCAAATACTTTGCCAGAGAGAAGGCAAATTCGATTTGGTACAGTGGTTCACCACCTGATATGGTTACTCCCCCACCAGACTGAGAATAAAAGACCTCGTCCTTAGCCACTTCTTCCACTATCTCTTCAACGGTAACCTCCCGCCCGATAAGTTCAAGGGCTGAAGAAGGGCAACTATTCACACAAAGTCCGCAGAGATTACATTGGTCTCGGTTGACTCTTTGAGGGTTTTGGAGGCTACAAGCAAAATGGGGACAGACTTGCTCGCATATACCACACTTCAAGCATTTTCTTTCAGAAAAACCAATTTCAGGTTTGGGATTTTGTGATTCTGGATTGTGGCACCAGAGACACCTCAAGGGGCATCCCTTAAAGAATATGGTGGTTCTTATCCCTGGTCCATCATGAATAGAAAAACGTTGAAGGTCAAAAATGATCCCTTTCATCGAGGATTTCTTCCTTTCTGACATTTTCGGTTGTTTCGTAAGCGAATCCCCTTTTTATCCACCTAAAACCGTTTTTTTGCTAACCATTTTATGCTTTGATACCAAAAAAGTGGATAGTATTTCCAATTCACAAATGCACTCCCCCAATGAGGAGCAAGGTCGGAAGCAAAAGCCATAGTCCTTCCATTTCCGTATTCCCACACGGCGATAAAGTCATCATCCTGAGCCCTCGTATTCTGAGGGCGTGAAGATCTCATCCTTATAAGGTTTTTCTCCGGACCTCTCCCTTTGGATAAAGGGAGATTGAGAGGGATTCGATTGGTTGACCGTCCATTTCAAATCTCCCCTGACCC
Organism: uncultured Atribacterota bacterium; assembly: GCA_964434845.1. Classification (GTDB taxonomy): domain Bacteria; phylum Atribacterota; class Atribacteria; order Atribacterales; family Atribacteraceae; genus CAYSWT01. The sequence continues at coordinate 2,337 of CAYSWT010000018.1, forward strand.
CCTTTTTCTACAGTGGGGAAAGAATTTTCATATTCATCAGTGCCGCGAGACGGCATGGCGATCTACCCTTTCCCATATCCTGCCATTAAACCAGATATGAAATACCTTCCCAGGAATATAAAGACCAGTACCGGGATGATCGAAGTAATTGCAGCTCCAGCCATCTGGATATGCCACTGGGCGATTTGGCTTCCCTTGAGCTCTGCTAAAAAAGGCATAACCGGTTTGACATCTGGTCCTCGAGTCAGGACAATACCCAGCAAAAATTCATTGTAAATTTGAATAAATACTAAAATGGTCGCTGAAACAAGCCCCGGGAGAGAAACGGGAATTAAAATTTTTAGATAAAATCGAAAGGGCTTACAGCCATCCAGTATAGCAGCTTCCTCAAGTTCAGGGGGAATTTTCATGAAAAAGGTACCGGTAATCACGGTAGCCATCGGAGCATTCAGGATCACGTAGATGAGTATTAATCCAGCATAGGTGTTTAGAAGACCGAGAGTTTTGAGCAATTGAGTGATAGGAATCAAGATAACATGGTAGGGCAAAAAAGTGACCACTACTATGAGGAAAAAAAGTGGAGTGGCCAATCGAAAGTTAAACCCGGTTAAGGAGTATCCTGCCATTGAACCAATGAAAATGCATAGAAATGTTGCTGTCAAGCTGATGATGAAGCTATTTCTTAAGCCTATCTTTAAAACATCAAAGGCTTTTATGTAATTAGAGAATTGTGGTTTTTGGGGAGGACTCAAATACTTTTGCAGGGCTACTTCTTCCTGGGTTTTGAGCGAGGTACTTATAAGGGCATAAATGGGGACCATCCAAACCACAGCCAATATCCCGATCAAAAAACCCGAAATCAGGAGAAAGTGTTTTTCCTTCATATTCTCACCCATTTCTTTAAAGCCCACAAAGAATAAGGAATGACCATTATCGCTGAAACGATGAGTATGACAATGCTGGTAGCTGTGCCCATACCAATGTCCCGTGATTCAAAAGTTAACCGATACATTAAGTAAGGAAGAATTTCCGTACTTACCCCCGGGCCTCCCCTGGTCATCACCCAAACCAGATCGAAAACTTTCACCGTGGTTATAGCCAACATGGTAGTACAGATCAAAGTGGCGTGACCCACGTTGGGGAAAATAATTCTGAAAGAAATGGTAAAATGCGAGGCACCATCTACTCGAGCCGCTTCAACCATTTCGTAGGGTATGCCCTTAATCGCACCCAAATAGATAACCAGTGCAAAACCCAGATATTGCCAGAAGGCAGACAAAATCATACAATAAATGGCGGTTTTGGGGAGAGCAATCCAGCCGAACTTTGAGGTATTCACACCAACCATTTTTAAAATCGAGTTGATTAACCCAGAACTTGGATCATACATCCACGCCCACAAAACTCCGGTGATTATGAAGGAAAGAGCCATGGGAAAGAGAAAGATCTGCCATAAAACCGTCTCTCCTCTTTTGAAGTTGGTGAGAAGATAAGCAGTAATAAAACCTACTAAAACGGTTGGAACAATGAAAAAAACAAGCCACAAAATGTTATTTCTCAAATTAATCCAGAATCTCTCCAGCTGGAATAAACGGGAAAAATTGTAAAAACCCGCGAATTTCCACGTTGGTTGCAAGCCTTGCCAATGAGTGAAGGCAGCAACGAGATCCCAAACAATCATACCGTAGAATATGCTGACTATTATGAGAATAGGAATCAAAAAAGCAAATCCCTGAAACTTATAGTATCTCACACTCTCCCGTCTCCAATCCTCAATCTTTTAAACACACAAGGGAAAGATTTTTCTTTCCCTTGTGTGAATTCGTCACCTTATTTCCAGAACCAGCTGCAAGCTTCGGCAAGTTTGGTTCTTTCAGCCGCTTCAGCAATGCTTTTGATAACTGCGTCAACGTCTTGATCTACCAGGAATTTGGTCAGGATGTCCATGAGTTCGCTGCCGAATGCAGGAGTAACCATTCCACCATGGAATCCGTCACATACTGCTCTCAAGGTACGAAGGTCATTGGCACTTCTTTTTCGGTAAGGATCGGGATAAACGTCGGGAGGAACATCGTTCACTATGGTTACTGAACCTTTGATCAAATTAAATGCCTTTTGAGCTTCGGGAGTGGTGCACATCAAAATCCAATCTCGAGCACTATTGGGATGAGGGGCACTCTTCGGTAAGGGGAAGGTGTCAGCGTGACCCATCCAGATGTTAGCAGGAATAGCAGAAACACTAAAGTCCACCTCTGGTTTCATTCCGATATTCAAATAGTATCCCAGAATCCAATCACCCATCCAGTACATAGCTGCCTCGCCAGTTTTAAGTAATGCACCTGCTTCATCCCAGCTCTTGGTGGCATGCCATGGATAAATGTAAGGAATGAGCGCCGCATAGCGTTCTATTGCCTGGCGGAATGTAGGGTCATTAAGAAAGTCAATTCTGCCTGTGTTCGCTTTTTCATAGAAGTCTGCTCCTCCAGTCGTGAGAAGAACCATATCGTACAAATAAGTGGACCAAACCTTTTCTCGTGTGCCCAAAGCCAGTGGTGAAATTTCTGGTTTTGCTTCTTTAATTTTTTTGCAGGCTTCTAAGAGTTCATCATAATTTTCAGGAGGCTTAACGCCTACTTCGTCTAAGACTTTTTTGTTGTACCACAACCAGTTGGTACGATGGGCATTAATGGGTACAGAGTAAACATGACCATCAAATTTCAAAGTCTTAACCCACATCGGGTTAATTCGAGCTTCAAAATTCGACTCGCTCCAGATATCATCCACTGCTTCCAGATATCCAGCATCAATGTAATCTTTCTGCTGGTTTCCCTGATGGTCCTGGAAGGAATCGGGGGGAATACCCGCAGCTAAATTACTCATCAAAACTGCCAACATCGTCTCTCCGCCACCACCTGCCACAGGATTTTCAACGATCTTTACTCCCGGATTCCGCTTTTGATATATTTCAAAAAGTGCGTTGATAGCTTCTTTTTCACCACCAGCGGTCCAATAATGGAAAATGATGAATTCCTCCTCTTTGTTCTGGGCAAAGGAAGACCCGGTTAGACCGATAAACATCACCACCACCAAAAAAATCACTAATCCAAGAATGTGAGATTTTCTCATTTTTCCCTCCTCCTATGAACCATTTTTTAAAACATGCCTTCAACAATACCGTCTCTTTTTTCCCAACATTGTAAAGCAAATGAGAGTGATAACTTTGAACCAGTCATTTCTTTTGATTTTCCTTGAAACTATCAAAAACCAATATTGCTCCACCTAAAACCCCATTTTTGTCTCCAAGCTCTGCTTCCTTAATCTGAGTTTGATCGATCACCTCCTTTGGTAAATGCGCTCTTAAATACTGCTTAACGGTATCAAGAAAAAGATTGATGAGGGCATTTCCAAGACCACCACCCACAACGATGGCTTCCGGGTTTAAAATATGAATGACGTTGAGAAAAGCGACCGATAAGTAATCGACTAAAGGTTTGACTACTTTTAGAGCTAAACCGTCACCTAAAGCAGAAAGTTCTATTAACCTCCTTATACAATCATCGCTCTTTTCTTCTTCAGAAAATAACGACCGACATAATGGTTCTTCCCGAATTAATTTTTCGATGCCCAATCCAGAAAGTGAGGACATGAGACAGCCTGTATTGCCACATTTACACTCTGGACCGTGGAGGTCAATGACCATGTGTCCAAATTCACCGGCACTTCCCAAAAATCCCCGATAAATTTGCCTATTGAAAAAAATGGCTCCTCCGGTCCCAGTACTTATAGTGAGATAGACTAAATTTAAGAAATCTCTCCCCGCTCCCAAACGTACTTCAGCAAGACCAGCCAGATTTGCATCATTATCCACCAAAACCGGTAAGTTTGTTTTTTCTGCAATCATCCTGGCCAAAGAAACTCTTTCCCATCTTTTATCACGAAGGTTAGAATAAGAAAAGGTACATCCTTGATTAAAGTGAATCGGTCCGGGATATCCGACTCCGACACCTACAATATCGATATTGGCATGGTTATCAATTAAAGTATGAATGTTTTTTAGTGTGAAATCAACCAATTCTTGAGGGTAAAAAGACTTGTGTTCCTGGGTAATAAAAAAGTCCACGAGCTCAAATTTCTCATTGACGAGACCTATCCGTAATTTGGTTCCACCAATATCAATGCCTAAGGCAAATTTCTCTTTCAAAGTGATCACCCAATTTATAATTGGTGTTCGGTTCGCCGAATAATATCTTCCTGGGTTTTAGGATCTAAAGCGATAAAAAGAGCACTATAGCCAGCCACTCTTACAATCAAATCTCGATATTTTTCTGGATCTTTCTGTGCTTCTCTTAAGGTTTTGGCATCCACTACGTTAAACTGAACATGCCACCCTTTTAAATCACGGAAAAAGGTAACAATCAAATCCACTAATCGGTTAAGACCTTCATTGGTTGCTAAAACCGAAGGAGTAAATTTGAGATTTAAGAGTTGAGCAATCATCTTTATGGTCTGAAGTTTACCCACTGATTTGAGCACAGCGGTAGGTCCTCTTTTTTCAGTATTGTAAAAGGGTGACACTCCTTCAGCTATGGGTTCGTTGGCTTTTCTCCCATCAGGAGTGGCTCCCACTGCCATTCCTAAGGGCACATTGGCTGAAATGTTAGAAGTAGAACCACAATAGTTTCCTCCAATAGGACCACGACCATGGCGAGTGTTTTTATATTTATTCAGCTCATTCAGATAGTCTCCCATTATCCGCTGAGCTAATCGATCTACATAATCTTCATCATTCCCATATTTTGGCACCATTTCCAGAATTTTTTTCGATACAATTTGACTGGAGAGGCTTTCAAAGTTGTTTTGAAGGGCAAAAAGAAGTTCTTTCCAGGAAACAGCTTGATCTTCATAAACGAGCTTCTGAATAGAAGCCAGGCTATTGGCGGCGTTAGCTAACCCAGAGAAAGGACCACTGATAACATCATACATTGCTCCTCCCTCTTTAATGCTTTTCCCACGTCCGAGGCAATCTTCCACCAAAGCCGAGCAAAAGGCATCCGGAACCAGCATTTCTAAGGCGGTATCCGCCCCTGCGTCCATCAATACTTCACATTGAGTGTAAAAAGAAAGTTGCTTTTTGAATTCTTGGTAAAATTCTTCAAAGCTCTGGCATTCTTGAGGCAGCTTTGTGGAATAGAGGCAAACATTGTGGATGGGACATTTCCCTCCATAGAGAGTCAGTTCGAGAACTTTGAGAACGTTCAAAAAAGTCATCCCTGTATTCCGATACCCCCATTTTCCAGGAACAGCAGCTTCTACACAACCCACTATCGCATAGTCCCGGGAATCTTCTGCAGTAACCCCTTTATCCATGAGAGCAGGAATGATGATTTCGTCGTTTTTCATAGCTGGCATTCCAAAACCAAGTTTTATCACTTTTACGCACTCTTCCAGGTAAAAACGAGGGGACCCAGTATGATAACGAGCCGAAAGATTCGGGGTAGTTAACCGAAGCCCACCCACTGCCTTTAGGATGAGTATACTCAGTTCGTTGGTCGCATCATGGCCGAGTCGATCCTGTCCTCCAATGGTGACATTTTGATAGGTGGTATAGCCGATACCGAATTGAGTGTGGACCCAAGGGCGTACTTTATTGATGGTGAACATTTTAATAAATAAGCTTTGCAGAAGCTCAGCCGTTTGCTCAAGATCAATATTCCCCTCCTCCAGGTCTTTTTTCCAGAAATGATAAAGGTACTGGTCTAAGCGTCCCAGAGAGAAAGAGTGTCCATTACTTTCAATTTGAGTGACAAGATGGATAAACCAGATAAGTTGAATAGCCTCATGAAAATTATGAGGAGGCAAATAAGTGATGGATGTGAGAACTTTGGAAATATTTTGGAGTTCTTTCTTTCTTTGAGGGTCTTCATTCGCTTTTGCCTCGAAATTGGTAAGTTGAGCATATCTTTCTATAAAATGAATAATCCCTTGAAGAGAAATGGCTGCCGCTTCGTAAAAGATGTTTTTCATTATAAACTGGTGATCAGCGGGGTCGAGGGAATCTTTTTTCTCCATCACCTCTCTCAAGATTCCTCCCAAACCTTTTTCAAGGACTTTGGAAAAATTGACAATAATGTGTCCATCACCAGAGGTTATATTTCCTCGCCCTGAAATAGCTCCCATATTCTGGGCTTCAAAAACAAAAGGAGGTATTATTTTCATAGCACGGTCACAGAGCGTCTTACCCTTCCAGTAGGGACTCACCTCTTTGAGGAGAACTTTTTTCGATTCTTCGTCGATCAGAAAAACGTCACCATTCCGAAGATGAAATTGGTCAATTTCGTTGACAACCCAATCCCAAGAATATTCAGGAAAAATAGGAGCTCCTCTCAACTTGGAAGTTTGATTCCCCACTAAAAGTTCATCTCGATAGATAAAAATACTCATTTTCTCAAGAGTTTTAGCTAAAGCCTTTGCTCTCTTTAAAACAGGTGGATCGGCTTCGTTCTCTTGATAAGTTTGAGTATAGATACGGGCTCTTTCTACACAGATCTCAGGAATTATACCGAGAAGCTCTTCTCGCATTGATCGAATCCGCTCAGTCATCTCATATTTGACATCTAACAACTCTGGAGTAACCAGCACCATCAATTGTTCCTCCTTATCATTCAACTTACAGTCGCTTTCTCAACACCTCAAAATGAAAAAATTCCGAATGGTAGTAATCGTTTGAAAAGGCAATAACCTGACTTTTTGCATTGTAGTGAAGATGTTGTAAGAGGAGAAAGGGGACTGGTTTTTTAAGTCCTATTTTCTTAACAAATGTTTCGTCAGGAAAATAAGGAATAATTTTGGCCCGTGAAAAAGCAACTGTTATTCCATTTTTTTTGAGGGATTGAAAGAGCGATCCCATCCAATCCTCTTCCGAAAATCCTTGAGTCAACCTTTGGGGAAGCATATCTTCAAGATAAACGATGGGTTCTCCTCCAAAACCCCGAATTCGCTTAAGAAAGACCAGCGGGGTTCCAACTTCAACTTCTAATTTCTGAGCCAAAAAAACATCAGCCAGAAAATCTTCTTTCTCTACCTTTAAATTTACTAATTCAATCCCGGTATCCTGGGCCATTTCGGTCACGCTTCGTAGTTGAGAAATGTCCTTCCCCAACAAAGAGAGATCAACGGCCAGGAAAGTTCCCTTTCCCTGGAAAGTTTCGAGAATGTGGATCTGCTCTAACCCTCTTATCGCTTCTCTCACCGTAGACTTTCCCACCGAGAACAACAAGGCCAACTCCTCGATAGAAGGGATTCTCTCTCCCTTAGCAAGGTTTTTATGAAATATATAAGCCAGGATACTTCTTCTGGTCTGATCTACTAAGCTCTCTTTTATTATCATGTCACCTGATCATATGATGAGTTTATTTCTCTTTATATTATAGACATTCCCTCTTGGTAATACAATCCCGATGCGGAAGGTAAATGGAATTTACTATACTTTATTTTCTCCAACCAAATCTTTCTCTAAGAACGACCCAACCGAATCTCCAAAAGGCGGGGAGGACTCTTTTGAGACGACGGGGTTCGGAAAAAATCCGGTAAACCCACTCCAAACCGAGACGTCGGAAGATCCGGGGAGCTCTTCTTTTGTTCCCACTTAAAACGTCGAAACTTCCTCCGACGCCGATGAGAATCGAAGCCTGAAGCAGGGTGCGATGCTCATCAATCCATAATTCCTGACGGGGAGAGCCCAAACCAACCAGCAGGACATCGGAGTGATGGCGATTAATATCTTCGAGGATTTTTGAGGATTCTTGAAAATAACCATGATGGAAACCGGCAATCCGCAAACCCGGGAAACGATATTGGATGGTTTTGGCTAATACGGCAATCACTTCTTCTCTGCTTCCCAGAAAATAAAAAGACCAGTGTTTTTGTTGGCTTTCTCTGAACAGGGCTTCAACCAGCTCCACGCCAGGAATACGGTGTTGGACTCTTTTCCCCAAAATTTTTGAAGCAAGTATGATTCCTTTCCCATCAGCAATTCGATATTCCGCCCGGAGTATACTCTCCCGAAATCGCGGGTCAGACGCCTGTCGAGCGATCATTTCGGGATTTAAGGTAACGATATGAATTTGGGTGTGATTGGTAATTGCCTGAGAAATAATTCGGATCAAATCAGATAACGAACCATCGAAAACGGGAATCCCAAATAATTCTTGAGTCGTGTTTTTTATGAATTCATCTTCCGGCATCTGGCACTCCCCAACGAAAAAGAGTCAGGCTTTCAAAAAATACTGCTTCAATCTTTCCTGGCTTTCCTCGGCGAGTCGGATAAGGTGAGATTTTATCTCGGCATTGGTTTTGAACACTTGTTGGCGGTGATTATACAACTCCAAGAAGGTATCCTGAGAAAGATCGTTCCAATCAATGAGATTTTTTTGATTCCACCAGCGGGAAAAGGAAGCTATTTTCGGGTCAACATCAATCGCAAACCAGGGAATATCGATCAAGGTGGCCAGGATAGCCGGATGAAATCTCATGGTGAAAATGGCATTGAGGTGGGAAAAGTAGGAACCTACTTCCGGTAGGGTCTGAAAATATTTCCACTGACAGCCCAGTGTGGTCGCCATGCGGGTAGCTATACTCTGATCATACTCACGATGAAAAGCAACCAATTCAATCTCACACTTGCTCCCAATTCGTAAATAGTCGAGCGCTTCGGTAAGTTTTTTTTCTTTGGTTTCGTCACAATTTCGAACAAAAAAAGCTATTCTTTGGAATTCATCTGAAGAGCGTGAAAGAAATGAAAAATTCGAAATGACCGGATCAGTCCCAACAAACACCCGATTCGGAGCGCATCCCAAACCAATAGCCAGTTGCGAACTCTCTCGGTCTCGGGAAATAAAAAGGGAGGTTTTTTTTAAAAGGAGGGAAACAAATCGTTGGCTGAGCGGATGTCGAAAGGGTCCTAATCCGCATCGATAGAAAATAATGGGACGATGATGAATCGATGCCCACCAGAGTAATAAAAAATAATACATGAACGAACGAAGACTGGTCGTGTCTTGAAGAAGGCTTCCCCCACCAACGACCAGATAATCCGCCCGAGTGATTTTTGAAAGAACGGTAAAGATATTCCGGCGAGGAACCGGATGAAAATCAACTGGCAAATGGTGACAACCATCCTCATCATGAACCAAAACCAAATAGGTCAAAGGAAAAGATATATGCTGACTGAGATGATCAAAATCAACCAATATCGATTGAAGAGAGAGTTCATCACCCCAATTTCCAAAGCCGTAATACCCAAGAAAAAAGATTTTTTTATCGATATTTGGCATTTCAAACGATCTTCATTGATTGATTATTTCCACTCTCTCCAAACCGGCTCAACCAGTTCCAAATCACCATACTCACCCGGATGACCAGGTAATAACCGACAAACACCCCAAAGCTAAGAATAAAAGCATTAAAGAAACGAAGCAGTATAAAGAGAAATGGAGTATGAATATGACAGAACGAATTAAAAAAGGTGATAAACCCGACCGTCACTCCAAGCCATAACACCGCCTTAAAGAGAGGTTGATAATCATAGCGACGGAGAGAGAGTAGCAACCACAAAGCGGGATAACCGATTAAAAATTCTTTGGAGCGGGGACGCATAAAGAGGAAGCGTTCCAGTAAAAGACGCATTTTGCTCTCAACGAGACCGGCGGGAATCAAGGGGAAATTTCCCGAACGGGTTAAATACAGAACAAAACCACCAGCTAAAACCATCAGGATGACAAACTCATAGCGTTTGAGATTACCCATAACCACTGCTCGTACGCTCCGGCCCAGGTATCCCGACTTGAAAAGATAGAGTGCCACCAACAGGAGGGGAATGATCATAGAGGTTTTCACTCCCGAATATTGCTCAATCCGCAAAACGTAAAGCCAGTGGTATAACCCGGTTGAAACCACCAATCCACCTGTTAGAGCAACCAGAAAAGCATAAAAAATGGGTGCCACCTGATTTTTTTTCTGCTGAAACCCATCAAGGAGAATAAACACTGCCAAACTGGGATAGACGATACCGGCAAGAATACCGATGATTCGCAAACTGAGAAGTTGGTTTTGGAAAAGTGTTCCTCCCATCGCCAAAAAAGCCACAATGAAAATAATCCATTTTCCAGGGAAAAAGAAATCATAAAGAACGGCCGAGGTAAGGGCGACTGAGAATGCCAATAAAAACAAGGTGAGGAGAGGAGGCGAAAAAGGAGACAGGGGATGCACAATTCCCCGGATAAAGCCGTTGGCTTTTAGATCGCTGAAGAGTGAAGTAATATAGGAATAATTTTTTTGCCAGAGATCATAGGACGGGTCGGTAAAAAACCGGACATAGAGAAGCCGGATCGATCGCTCTTTGACAGCACGCAGAAAGCGTTCTCGAGCCTCCTGTGGAGTATAATTCTTAATTTCATCCGGTGGAATGCTGTGAACCCGGATCGTCCATTCCGGTACGAGATTGGCCAGGGTGGTTTCACCCTTTTGTCCGACGAATTCAGTATATCCCCAAAACAATTTTTTCCTCTGCAGAAAAGCAGCCACATCTTTTAACGACTGACTGTTCCCGTTTCCTAAAACCTGATCACCAAAAAACACCAATCCTTCTCCCTGGTCGTAGACCGGGTCCGAGAGAAGTCCCTCGAGAACATCGGGGGTTATACCCTGCCAATTACGAGGCCGCAGCACCACTCGAAATCCCTTCTCTTTCAATAAACGGATTAGTTCGACATTCCAACCCAGGCCGATCTTATCTTCCTCCTCGTAGGAAAGATTCACTCCAATCAGATTGGGGGCAACCTCGACAGGAATACGGCCGAGCGTATTCAATTGGGCAATGATGGTTTTACGCAGAGAGTCATCGGAGACGGCAAAATAACGATAGGCAGGGGAGGCGTTGGGTGGGATTGGAACGGCAACCGCTCTATTCAATTGCTGGAGGTTCTTCAGGTCATAATCGCTGACTCCGATGACACTCACCCCGGCCTGACTCAGTTCATCTAAAATGTCTGAACTCGATTTTCCGGTGCGGAGACTTATCACCTCGATATCCTGCCAATCACACACCACCTCGACTTCTTTCCAATTGGCTTCGTTCCGAAGTCGTATCGGAAGTACCAGCAAAGAGCCGACAACAGCGCATAAAACTGCGATCAGGAGAAGGAGACTGGTTTTTTTCATTGGGAATCCCTCTGATTCTCTTCATATTCAAGCAAAGGATCGCCGGTATCGACGGTATCATTTTCTTCCACAAAAATTTGGGTTACGACCCCTTCTTTCTCGATTTGGATCTCGTTTTCCATCTTCATCGCTTCCAAAATGATTGCGACCTGACCTCCTGAAATCCGTTCTCCCTTTTTTACGTGAACCGCAAGCACTTTCCCCGGCATGGGGGCTCTGATAACGGTTGTCACCTGCATGGGGGCAGTCGTGGTCAACTTTTCACGAGATATCTTTTTTATTTTTTCTACCTTTATCTTTCCATCTTCCTGGAATTCGGTAATTTCGGACACTTCGACTTCGAATTCTTCTCCGTTGACCCGGACATGGAATTTTCGCATAATCTCCATTCCTCCAAACCTCAAATCACTATAAATACAAATTTTTGAAAAATAAAAGGATTAAAAATTGATCAACCAAACCAGCACCATCAATACCGAAAGCGCGACAGGCCCCAACAATTTTCCTGGAGACAAAGATTTTTCCACCCTTTATTTTTAAAAGAAACGTAGGGCTTTTCCATGGCTTCTTCGTCTTCATAATAGTGAAGGACGGCGGCAACCACTGCAGCCACCGTTTGGGGTTCGACTTCGGGCTCGAATTCAAACCGGGATATTCCCATGTTTTTTCCCCTTTCCAGTTTCCCTCTTCGACCAAAACATTTCCAGAGCCCGAGCAATTTTCAAACGAGTCTCCCGGGGATCAATCACTTGATCTACGTATCCTCTTTTGGCGGCCTCATAAGGATTATAAAATTCTTGACGGTATTCCTCAAGCAATTTTTCCCTTTCTGCTTTGACGTCAAGGGCGGCATCAATTCCGCGACGAAAGATAATATTCACCGCGCCTTCAGCCCCCATCACCGCGATTTCCGCGGTTGGCCAGGCCAATACGAGGTCTGCGCCGAGATCACGGCAGCACATGGCCAAATAGGCTCCACCATAGGCTTTACGTAAAATAACCGTGATCTTGGGAACAGTTGCTTCTGAATAGGCATAGAGAATTTTGGCGCCATGACGAATGATTCCACCAAATTCCTGATTGCTTCCCGGCAAAAAGCCCGGTACATCGACTAAGGTAATCAAGGGGATGTTGAAGGCATCACAAAACCGGATAAACCGGGATGCTTTATCACCGGAATCGATATCCAGACATCCGGCAAGATGATAGGGTTGATTGGCCACTATCCCGACTGTCTGACCGCCGATGCGAGCGAAACCAATCACGATATTCTTCGCATAATCTTTCTGAATCTCAAAAAAAGAATTCCGGTCAACACAATCAAAAACGATTTTTTTGACATCATAGGGTCGGTTGGGATTTGTGGAAACAATATCTAAAAAAGAGGAATTTTTACGGCCAATGGGATCAGTGCAATCCACGACCGGTGGTTCTTCGGCATTATTCGAAGGAATATAGGAAAGGAGGTTTTTCACCTCCTGAAAACATTCTTCTTCATTCCGGGAAACAAAATGAGCTACCCCACTTTTGGTAGCATGGGTGTGAGCTCCACCTAATTCTTCAGCGGTGACTTCTTCTCCGGTTGCGGCTTTGACCACCTGAGGACCGGTGACAAACATTTTGCTCGTTCCCTGAATCATAAATATAAAGTCCATAAGAGCTGGCGAATAGACAGCTCCACCTGCGCAGGGACCGGCTATAACGGCAATCTGCGGAATAATGCCTGAATTCAAGGTATTCCGATAAAATATTTGACCATAACCGGATAGAGAGTCTATGCCTTCCTGAATACGCGCACCTCCAGAGTCGTTTATCCCGATGACCGGTGCACCAACCTTTAAAGCCATGTCCATGATCTTACAGATTTTTTTAGCATGCATTTCTCCAAGAGAACCGCCTATGACAGTAAAATCTTGCGAATAAATAAAAATCGGCCTTCCATTAATCGTTCCAAATCCGGTGACCACTCCATCTGCTGAAGGTTTTTTTTCGTCCATTCCAAAACGGGTGGAGCGATGTTCAACAAACAGGTCGGTTTCTTCAAAACTATTCTCGTCGAGCAGGAGTAAAATTCTTTCCCGTGCGGTTAATTTTCCACCCTGGTGCTGCTTATCAATGGCAGCTTCTCCGCCACCCAGAAACAAAATCTCCTTTTGTTTCTCTAAATAGGCGATCAATTCTTCCATCTTTTTTCTGGACATGGGCATTATCCTTTTCGTTGGTTTTCATTTGAATTACAAAACTTTGCCATTATCGAATGCTCTCCACCACTTCGGAATCGACGATGGGACTTTTAACAACGTAAATGCCATCAATATCGATGTTTACTTCTTTTAATTCTACTCCACTTAAGTATTCTACTTTTTCTCTTAAATACCGTTGAATAAAATGGCAAATGGGGAGTAATTGAGTATAGTTCCGGAAAACACAAGCAACGCGGGTATTCACGCTTGAATCAACTTTATGTAAAAGAATATCATTGACTCTTTCAATCCACGGCAAGTTGGCAAGAAGAACCATAATTATTGATCGCAATGCGTTTTCAGAAACTACTAATTTTCCCAAGTAGCTGAATGGAGGCCGAACGACGGTCTTTTCCCGGGAGGAATAAAACCAACCCCATACTTTCACCGGAATGGCATCAACGATATTTCCCCAAAGATTTCTTTTGAGTTCGACCAGCGGAACTGGAATGGTATGCTTTCCTTCTCCCACCCGCGCCTGGAGAGCAGTCTCGATTTCAGTTGGACTCGCGATATCTTCAATAGTGACGATTTCAGCAGGAACGGGCATCTGAAGACGTTCACAAATTTTTTCGACCATCGCCAGCGAAATACCCAACACCATAATTTTAGACGGATGAATCTTCTTTAATGCTTGAATCACTTGCTGGCGATGTTCGGGGAAATAAAAAACGGCGATCTTTGCTGCTTTTATTTTGCTTACTTCCGCCTTGGATGATTTCCCGGCGACAATGGTCCCCTGCGAAATCAACAATCCGTCATCGATAATGCAGTCAATCCCATAGCGCTGGGCAATATGAGGAGCGCGATAACTCTTGCCAGTTCCAGTTGGTCCCACCAATGCATACACTTTCATATTTGGGTATCCTAAATCTGTCCTTGCCAATCAAGTCGGAGATACGCATCAACAAAATCATCAATTTCACCGTCCATGACCCGTTGCACATTACCGACTTCATGGTTCGTCCGGTGATCTTTAATCAGGCTATAAGGTTGAAAAACATAGCTCCGGATTTGGTTTCCCCAGGCGATATCTTTGTGTTCCCCTTTCATTTCCTGCATTTTTTCTTCCTGTTCTTTTTTAAGTTGTTCATAGAGCCTGGCTTTCAAAATCCGAATGGCAACCGCTTTGTTTTGATGTTGTGAGCGCTCATTTTGACATTGAACGATAATCCCACTGGGAAGATGTATTATTCGTACTGCCGAATCGGTCGTATTGACATGTTGTCCACCATGACCACCCGCCCGGAAAGTTTCAATCTTTAAATCCTGGGGGTTTATATCGATCGTTATCTCATCATTCGCTTCAGGAATGACATCGACCAGGGCAAATGTCGTATGACGGCGACGGTTGGCGTCAAAAGGGGAAATTCTCACCAGACGATGCACTCCTCTTTCCGATTTGAGATAACCATAGGCATACTGACCTTGAACTAAAAAAGTAATGTGTTTGAGGCCGGCTTCTTCTCCTTCTAATACATCGGTTACCTTCATATCAAATTTCTTGCGCTCGCAGAATCGGCTGTACATCCGGAAGAGCATTTGAACCCAATCTTGTGATTCGGTTCCTCCCGCACCGGAATGGATGGTTACAATGGCATTGCTCTGGTCTTCCCGGTTGCGGAAGAGTAAACGAATATCCAGATCTTCAACTTTTTCTGAAAGTTCCTCGATTTCTTTTTTGAACTCCTGGTACTCGGCATCATCGGGAGAGATAAGGTGCTGAAGCTCATCAATCTGCTGAAAGTCCTTTTCCAGGGTATCATATTCCTCAATTAATCCTTTATATTTTTTATAGTCCTGTAATTCTTGCTCGTTTTGAGAGGATTCGCTCCAAAAGTCACTGGCGCTCATTCGTTCTTCTATTTGTTGGAGTTTTTCTCTGATCTTTTCTTCCTCAAAGATAGACTCCAATCTCGTCGAGCTTGCGACGAATCGTATTGAATTCAGCAAAAACATCAATCGGCATGGCCATTGACCTCCTTAAAATGAAAATAGAAAGTAGTATTCCCCCTCTCTTCTCAAGCACTTTCTAAAAACGACCAAGAATTGTATCAAATAATTTATCGAAAACCAAGCCTACTTCCCGCAACAATACTTATATTTTTTCCCACTCCCGCAAGGACAGGGGTCATTCCGTCCAATTTTTTCTTTTTTTGGAGAAACTGAGACTTCTTTTTCTATCGATTTGCGTTCGCCCTCCGGGGTTCGTTCCGGGCGCCTTGGGCGGTTTCCGGAACTCGTTTTTTCGTCCTGCCGAACCAACCGGATGCGCAATAGATACCTCACAATATCTTCCCGGATTTGATCAATCATCCCCTGAAACATGTCAAACGCTTCTATTTGATATTCGACAAAGGGATCTTTTTGACCTACTGCGCGAAGACCGATTCCCTCTCGCAGATGATCCATATTGTGAAGATGTTCTTTCCAGAACCCATCGACTACCCGCAAACCGATAAATCGCTCGACTTCTTGAAAAACTGGATCCCCGGCTTCTTTCACCTTGAGCTCATAGAGGCTTCGATACCGATCAATTATTAATTTTTTCAAGTCTTCCCGGTGCATTTGTGCCCGGTTTTCCGGTAATATCTGATGACCGAATCCAAACAAGTCTAAAAGACGCCGATCAAATCCATCCCAATCCCACTCTTCCGGATACACTTTTTCATCAGTATAGGCGTTGACACATCCATCGACCACTTCCTCCAGCATTCCAAACACCAAGGGTCGGAGATTATTTTCGGTGAGAAGGGTTCGTCGCTGGTTGTATATAACTTCCCGTTGCCTGTTCATGATGTCATCGTACTGAAGGAGGGTTTTTCGGATATTGAAATGGTAGCCTTCAACTTTCTTTTGAGCGCCCTCGATTGCCCGAGTCACCAGAGGATGTTCGATTGGTACTCCTTCTTCAACACCGAATCTTTCCATGATACCTGATATTCTCTCCGATCCAAACAAACGCAGGAGATCGTCTTCGAGTGAAAGGAAAAACCGGGAAGAACCGGGGTCGCCCTGTCGTCCTGCTCGTCCCCGGAGCTGGTTATCAATCCGGCGGCTTTCGTGACGTTCAGTTCCGATAACATGTAATCCGCCCAATTTGACCACTTCAACATGTTCGGAATCGGTTATCTGGCGAAATTTCTGAAGAAGTTCTTGGTAGAGCGCTTTGGTGCCCTCATCAAGGATTTCATCAGGGTTGATTCCCTGTCGTTTCAGTTCTTCCTTGGCTAAGAATTCTGGGTTTCCACCTAAAATAATATCGGTTCCTCGTCCGGCCATATTGGTAGATATGGTCACCGCCCCTTTATGACCGGCTTGGGCGACGATAGACGCTTCCTTCTCGTGGTTCTTGGCGTTCAATACCTGATGGGGAATCTTCTTTTTTTCTAACATTCGACTGAGTTTTTCCGATTTTTCAATCGACACCGTTCCGACCAGCATCGGACGCCCCAATTGGTGCCATTTTTCGATTTCCGTAACCACCGCATCAAATTTTTCCTTTTCGGTACGGTAAATGACATCGGGATAATTGGTCCGCTGCAAGGGTTCATTGGTAGGAATCACCACCACCGGCATACCATAGGTATAGATAAATTCGTCCTCTTCGGTCTTGGCAGTTCCGGTCATACCGCTGGTTTTGGCATACATACGGAAGTAATTCTGGTAGGTGACCGAAGCCAGAGTTTGGTTTTCATTGGCGACTGGTACATTCTCTTTGGCTTCGATCGCTTGATGAAGACCATCACTATAACGTCTCCCTTCCATCAAGCGTCCGGTGAATTCGTCGACAATAATCACTTCACCATTTCTCACCACGTAATCTACATCTTTTTTATAAAGATTATGCGCCCGCAGTGATTGCCGAACCCGCTGCTCTATTGAGTCTTTTCCAGCGATATCGTAAAGGTTATCAACATGAAGTAATTTTTCGATCTTACCGATTCCTTCTTCTGTCAACCAAATGGAACGGGTTTTTTCTTCAAAATCAAAATCAACCGGATGAGTCAACTTTCGTACCGCTCGATCGATTTTATAATAGATTTCAGTTGAATCTTCAGCTGGTCCGGAAATAATTAAAGGGGTCCGGGCTTCATCAATCAGAATACTATCGACTTCATCGATGATGGCATAGTTCAATTCTCTCTGTACAATGTCCTCTTTGCGGAGCGACATATTATCTCTGAGGTAATCGAAGCCGAACTCGGTGTTGGTTCCATAAGTAATATCACTCCGGTAAGCTTTTTTCCGCTCTTCATAGGTCGAAGCGTGCTGAAGAAGACCAACCGTCAAGCCGAGAAATTCAAAAATTGGTCCCATCCAATAGCGGTCACGACGAGCCAGGTAATCGTTCACCGTGACAATATGCACACCCCGACCGGTAAGGGCATTGAGATAAGCCGGCATAGTAGCGACCAAAGTTTTTCCTTCACCGGTCTGCATTTCGGCTATCTTCCCTTCATGCAAAACCACTGCTCCTATGATCTGGACATCGAAAGGACGCATACCGGTGACACGACGAGAAGCTTCCCTGACCACCGCAAAAGCTTCGGTTAAAATATCTTCTAATGTTTCCCCGTCTGTTAGTCGTTTCTTAAACTGAATCGTCTTCGCCGCTAATTCCTGATCGCTCAGCGAAGAAATTTCATCTTCTATAGCATTGATCGGTTCGACGTATTTCTCAGTAATCTCCCGGATAAATCGATCTTGGGACATTTTACCGAAATACTCTTTAATTAAACCAAACATACCATGTTCTCCTTCCAGTCCAAAAAAAGGACTGGGTGAGAGGCGGACTCCCTCTCTTCTCCAATAATTCCCAGTTTAATGTAAATAATTATATCATACCCCTTTGTATCATCTGGAGTTCACCCGAAAGCGATTATTTTGAGTCTTTCTTTCGCATATAAAAGATGATAAAGGCGATAAGGCCAATTCCAAGCAGGTAATCACCAGGGCTGATGACAAATGGGCGGAAAAGAATGAAGGAATAATAAGGGAATATATCACCGAGATAAGGAAGGCGGGTAGAGGCGGTTAGAAGCGAATAATCGACATAGAATCCTTTTTCTAAGTTCGCAGCCAAATCATGCAATCCGAGGGTCTGAACCATCTGAATGGAAACCGGCATGTTTCCACCGTTGAGCAGAATGACTAAAATATTAAGGAATGCACCGACCGAGACTGTTTTCATGCCATAGGAACGGTGACTGAGCAGGGTACCAATCAACACCATAATCATCCCAATGATATTGAACCAGTTGACCAAACGTTCGGGAAAGAGAAGACCTGAAAACTTTATTAAAAACCCCAATACGATCAACCATAAAAAGGGAAGTTTCGCTTGCTTGAGATTGTGAAGATTCCCCCGGCTTATAAACCCAATCACAATCCCGATGAGGATGAAATCAGCCAGCAATCTGGAACCCCTCCTCCAGAACCATTTTCAAGGCTCCAATCACTTTGGGATCATAATAATCATTCCCTTCCTTTTCTATTATTTTTAGTGCTTCATCAATTGAGTACGCCTTACGATAGGGACGGTCCGAAGTCAAGGCATCAAATACATCGGCTACCGTCAGAATGAGGGATTCAATGGGAAGATCGGAATGTTTTTTCCCATCCGGATACCCACTTCCATTGCATCTTTCATGATGAGAACGGATGAAACCAGCGATTTCTTTCAAAAAATCAACCTTGGAAATAATTTCGAATCCGATGACCGGGTGTCGCTTGACGATCAAGAACTCACCTTCAGTCAGTGGTCCAGGTTTTTGTAAAATAGAATCTTCAATCCCAATTTTCCCCACATCGTGGAGAAGCGCTGCATATTCAATCATTTCGCGTTTTTTATCAGAGAGATTAAGCTTTTCCGCAATTGCCAACGACAAATTCGACACCCGCGAAGAATGACCGTGAGTATAAGGATCTTTTGCATCCAGTGCTGCGGTGAGTGCTCGGAGGAGTTCCAGGTGAACTTTCTTGGTTTCCACATAGAGTTTGAATGAATAACGGGCCACCATGAGCGGGAAGAAAAAAAGGAATAAACCAAGATATCCGATACGGGTATATATAAAAAATAACAAAACCGAATAAGGGAAAAGAGCAAAATATTGAAGTAAAATGCCACTAAAATCCTTTTTCCAAAGTGTTGAAATCGGTACCCCAGTACTGAGAGAAACCACCACCACCACCAACAAGGCATTACTGAGAAAAAAAACGAGAATGGAGAACAAAATGGCAAGATAGAAAGAAATTTGATTCCAGGCAAAAGCATACCCACCGAAAAGCTGAAAAACAGAACCGGATAAAAAAACTGAAATCGCAAATTGAGAACCATTGAAAAGACTTTTATACCAGCCGGATTTTGCATAGGCAAGGACATTCCCTAAAAAAGCGACTAATACCGCCATTGGAGGATTAGAAAGCAGGATATACGCATAAATTATGGCAAAACTTACCGAAATCGTGGTGTTGCCGGAGAGTTCAATAGGCATGAGCTCGGCAACCATGGTGAGTACCAGAAAGGTAAGAACCTGGGAAAGAGGAAACCGTTGATAGTCTAACCTTAATAATGAAGTTATGAATATCAATAATCCGCAAATATTAACCGCTACTAAATATATATAAAGAAGAGTCGTCTTTTTTTCAAAATTCATAGAATTCAAGAGGGGGCCAAGGCTTTCAATTACTCAGCTTCAAGTTATTTCCAGTGGAAACCTGCACCACTGGCTAAAACAATGGCCAAAAGGCCAAGAAGGATGCTCAGCAGCTTTTTCATGTGAAAGCCCTCCCTGCGATGAGTTCTCCATCTTTCTCCGCTATTAAAAGATGGGAAAGCCGCTTCGCTCGGTATTCACCTGGCCCGCCCCTTTCTCCTTAATATTTCAATGATCTCTTCCTATTCACTTTCTAAATTCTGTTCATCCTTAACTATTTTGTCTTTCGAATCGGAATTTTAAAATATATTCAACCGGAAAGACTCCGTGAATACTCTATCCCTCCTTTTTTTATTCAATGGTTTTCCCTTCGGTCTGTTCTCGGATTGAAGAACTACAATAATTCACTTTTCTATTCACCGCATCCAATGCCGAGCGTGCCACCGTCTCGTAAACATCCTCCCGCAAAATGGCAGTTCCGATTAAAGTTCCTTCACTTTTGCCAAAATTACGATAATCCACCAGGCATATTGCAATGTCAAAATCGCTGTATTTTTGAATCGACACCCCTCGTAAAGTAAAAAGCGGAGTTGCAGCAATCTGGTTCATACAATCGATTACCGCTTGGGCAATCAATGCAAAATGTTCTCTTCGACTCCAAACTTTTTCAGTTAGAGATGAACGATAAATTTTCTCATCTAATTTAATCTCAATATCGACCTGGAAATATTCACGACTTTTCTTCCAGCCGATCCCCCAAAGAATAGGTCGTTCAAATGGAACATTGGCGTCTGGTGATGTCTCATCCAGGTCAAAACTGACCACGCTGATTTTTTTATGGTCAATATCGACTCCAAAACGGGCTTTGAGAAGAGTCTCAATATCTCTTACTAAAAGCTTAGGCGTCTTGCTTCGATTGGATAAGACATGAATCTCGGTAATATTCGAACCTTCCCCCACCACTTTCACATTTAAAACACCATCAATACAGTGAATTGATTCTTCTATTGTTTTTCGATCAACCGGATTATCCATAATTTCCCCACCTAATATTTGAATCAATTTTAACAGATTTTTTAAAAAATAACGCTAAATCTATTTATTTAATTAAAATAATTTAGCCTTTTTAAGAATACTGCTTGGTTGTGTAAAACATATTCTATTATGAAAATACTACAGTAAAATGTAAAAAGTTTAAAGATACTCAACAATCATCCTTCCCCGAACCTCTCCCTTTGGATAAAGGGAGATTGAGAGGGATTCGATTGGTTGACTGTCCATTTCAAATCCCCCCTGACCCCCCTTTTCTAAAGTGGGGGAAAGGGTTTCCATCTTCAATGGTGCTGCGAAGCAGCATGATCGTCTATCCTGGAAACTGCCAAAGGATATGATGTTAATCGTCACCCCTGAATGTTTCTATCAGGGGTCTAAAGTAAATTAAAAAAGACTTAGATTCCCGATTAATACATTCGGGAATGACGGATGGTGTCGTTACCCGCCATAAAAATCTATTGCGTCGCAGTTTTCATTGTCATATGGTGCTGCATAGCAGCATGGCAGTCTATCCTGTAAACTCCGACAGGATAGCAGCCTACGGCGTAAGATTGAAAAACAG
>CAYSWT010000019.1:0-24021 GCA_964434845.1 uncultured Atribacterota bacterium
GTCATTCCTGAATATCCCCACACCGTCATTCCCGAATGTATTAATCGGGAATCTAAGTCTTTTTAACTTTACTTTAGACCCCTGATAGAAACATTCAGGGGTGACGATTAACATCGAATCCTGTGACAGTTTCCAGGATAGACCGTCATGCCGTGGAACTGCACCATTGAATATGAAAATACATATTTCCAAATCAATTCTCCCCCTTTAGCAAAGGGGGGTCAGGGGGGATTTGAAATGGGCAGTGAAAAGAAAAACGTGAAAGGTATAAAACCGGAAAAAAACAAAAGACGAAAAGCTCGAATCCCTCTCAATCTCCCTTTGTCCAAAGGGAGAGGTTCGGTGAATGTAATTATTGAATATCCTGAATAAAATGAGTTTTCATTGTTCACTGGTTACTCGTCACTGATCACTCGTCACTGTATTTTCAGGATAGATTCATACCAGGGTATTTTTCTGTATGTATCTTTATCAATTGAATGGTAATGTCAACAAAAATGGGTGGAGCCAAGGCCAAAGTGTCTTTTTCACCAAACCATATTTTTGAGGTGATATTATTTGTTCATTGCTCTCATAGTAGCAGCAGGGACAGGAGAAAGGATGAATTCAATTGTTCCAAAGCAATACTTACCGGTGCTTGGGAAGCCGGTTTTGGCTCATACCATCGATGCTTTCGAGCGATCTTCATATATTGATGAAATCATAGTTGTGATAAATCGGTTCCATGAGAAGGAATTTCGGGAACAAATTCTATCCCGGGATCGATATACGAAATTAAAAAAGTATGTTTTTGGAGGAGATTCCCGGCAGGATTCTGTCTATGCCGGTTTGGAGATGCTTCATGACCGTCCGGATGATTATGTGCTCATACATGACGGAGTACGCCCCTTGGTGGAAGAAGATATTCTCAAGCGAACTATCGAAGGCGTAGTCGAACATGAAGCGGTCTGTTGTGCGATTCCCTCGACTGACACTTTAAAAATTTCCAACAATTTTCAAGTGATTGATTCCACCCTGGATCGATCTCTCATCTGGAGGGCTCAAACTCCCCAGTCGTTTAAAGTGTCGATAATTTGGAATGCCATCCAACAGGCAAGAGCCGATGGTTTTCAAGCCACCGACGATTCGAGCCTGGTAGAAAGGATGGGGATTCCCGTCTATCTCATTTTAGGTTCGGAGGATAATTTTAAAATAACCACCCCCCAAGATTTTATTCGGGCAGAGGAAAAACTTCGATGGAAAACATTCTGAACGGTTTGAGAGTAGGATTAGGATATGATATTCATCCTCTGGTGGAAGGGGAGAAATGCGTGCTGGGAGGTGTTGCTATACCCTATTATAAAGGTCTACATGGACATTCCGATGGTGATGTTATTTGCCATGCCATGATGGATGGCTTGTTAGGTGCGGCATCACTCCCTGATATCGGTTATTGGTTTTCCAATCAGGATCAAAAATATCGAGGTGCTCGGAGCCTTTTATTATTGGGTGAGATAGTACAAAAATTACGGGGAGAAGGATGGAATATTATTAATATCGATAATACCCTAATCGCCGAATTTCCCCGAATTATGCCGTATGTTCAGGAAATGAAACAAAACCTGTCCGGGGTAACTGGGCTGGATATTGCGTCGATTGGTCTGAAAGCGACGACAAACGAAAGACTCGGAAGTTTGGGAAAGGGGGAAGGCATTGCATGCTTTTCCGTATGTCTTATCTGGAAAAAATAAGAAGAGAGATGATAATCAGTATCCTCTTTTCTCTTCTTATATTCATTTATGTACTACCGTCCGGAGCGGCTCATTCCATATCCAGTCGATTAGTAAATCGAAATTCAGGAACCATTTACATTAATGGTAGACGTGTGCTCCGGGTTCGCCATCCGGGTGACCATTCATCAATCGACGAGAGAGCTGAAAAGCTCTATAAACGATTGGCTGATCTTTTTGACCACCCCCCTTCCGGAGCGGTCAATTTTTATGTTGTACCCAAGAAAAACAGCGTCGATGCCTATTGTAATAAGAAGTTTTTATTTACCGTCTATCCCGATGACGCTTCTTTAAATAACTCGGAGATGTTGGATCTGGCTCTCCTCTGGCTGAATCGAATCCAGGTGGAATTTTATCGGTTATTTGATGGCTATGATGGCCGGGTGGTCAATAAAATTATTGGGTTTGCGTCCTGGTACGGACCACGATTTTCCGGCCGGACGACAGCTTGTAAAGAAATATTTAATCCCTACGCTTTTACTGCTGCTCATCGAACTCTTCCCATTGGTTCAATTCTCTTGGTCACCAATCCTGATAACGGGAAAAAGGTCGTGGTCAGAGTGAATGACCGGGGGCCGAGAAGTAAAAACCGGGAAATTGATCTATCCCTCGCGGCTGCGAAAGCCCTCGGAATCCATCAAAATGGAGTGGATAAGGTGACAATAGAGGTTATTGAATGATGAAAATCCTATTATGAAAATACCGTGAAACGTGAGTAGTGAGTTGTGAATCGTAAAAATATCAAAAAAAGCTGCCATTGCGAGCCAGACAGCCTACGGCATGACAGATCATATCAAATATAAAAGAGAGCCTTGGAAAAAGCATCCAAGGCTGGTGGCAGGGCAATCTCATCTTTTCATTCATTCCAACTCAACGCCTCAGCATCTCAACGCCTCAGCATCATTTCAATAAGTATTTTTATCCTCTACTGGTGCCGGGGTTTGGCTTGGCATAGATGTTTATTATGATCCATTGGGTATATAAAGAGAGGGAATCGGATTGGATATATATCTTTACAATACCTTAACCCAAAAGAAAGAACGATTTATACCACAAGTTGAAGGGAAAGTCACTTTTTACGCCTGCGGACCGACGGTCTATGATTTGATTCATATTGGTAATGCCCGGGTGTTTGTGATTTTTGATTCTCTACGACGCTTTCTTGAACAAAAAGGTTATACCGTCACCTTTGTTCAAAATTTTACTGATATTGATGATAAGATCATTAACCGAGCTAATGAAAAAGGGCTGCGAGCTGATGAGTTAGCCGCTTATTATATTGAGCAATATTTGATCGATTCTGAGAAATTAGGTATTCGAATGCCGACCGTCGCACCGAAGGCAACTGAACACATTAATGATATCATCCGCTTTATTCAGCGCTTAGAAGAACGAGGATTTACTTACGGTCTGGAAGGTGATGTACTGTTTGATGTCTCTCGTTTTCCTGAATATGGAAAGCTTTCTCGGAAGCCACTTGAGGACTTAATAGAGGGCGCTCGAGTAGAAGCTCGATATCAAAAAAAGAATCCGGCTGATTTTGTTCTCTGGAAGAGAGCTAAACCTGGGGAACCTTACTGGGAGAGTCCTTGGGGAAAGGGCAGGCCGGGTTGGCATATCGAATGTTCGGCAATGTCGATGAAGTATTTAGGAGAAACCCTGGATATCCATGCTGGCGGGATCGATCTTATTTTTCCTCATCATGAAAACGAAATTGCTCAGAGCGAATCGGCAACAGGGAAACCCTTTGTCCGATACTGGCTCCATAATGGGTATGTGAATATTCATAATGAAAAAATGTCGAAATCGCTGGGAAACATTTTAACGGTCAGGGAACTTTATGCCAATCGTGATCCCCGGGTTTTGCGATTGGTCATTCTCTCAACCCATTATCGGAATCCAATCAATATCGACGATTCCATTTTAGATGCTGCAGGCAACTACTTGGACAGAATCAAAAACCTGATTCGAAATTACTATTTCATTGCCAATCAGATCAAATCCCAATCGAAGTGGTGGGAAAGCGATCAAAGTCTCATCCAGGATATTCAATCCTATCAGGAAAAATTTATGGTTGCTCTCTCCGACGACTTCAATACTCCTCAGGCATTAGGAGCCTTCAGTGAATTCATCAAAACCGCCAATAATTACCTCTTACCATCTCGCCGGAAGTGGAACCCCGACGTATTGTATGTTATTTATTCTTTACTTGAATTGGTGGATCAAATTTTAGGAATCGTCCCCCTGCAGGAAGTGGAAGAAGAAGACCGGGAGATACTGGAGCTGGTCCAGAACCGGGAAAAAGCTCGCCAGGATCGGGATTGGACCAGAGCAGACTTGCTCCGCGACGCTATTGCCAAAGCTGGTTATGTGATTGAGGATACTCCACTGGGTCCCCGTTACTATCGCAGCGAAGAAAATATTCCCTCACTCTGACCGCCCTTTCCAAAGTGGTGAATTTCGAATGGAGAATATACCATGAGACATATTATCTACGGACGTAACCCGGTGAAAGCTGCACTTGATTCACCGAGACGGAAGCCGATTCGATTGTTGGTTCAGAAAGACATCCAGGGTGAAACGGTACGGAATATTCTTGAAGCAGCTACTCAAAAGAGATTACCGATTGAAGTGGTAGAGAAAGAAGCTATACAAAAAATGGTTGGACCTCACGCACTTCACCAGGGAATGGTATTGTTCTACGAGCCCCTGGGTGATCTGACCTGGCAGGATGTTTTGCTCAAGGCGAAAGCAAATCCGGATGCAATCGTGGTTTTCGTGGATAGCGTGGAGGATCCCCGAAATTTAGGTGCTCTATTGAGAACGGCTTCGGCTTTGGGAGTTGAGGGAGTGATTTTGAGTAAAGCTCATACTGTTCCGGTCAATTCGGAAGTGGTCAAAGCTTCTGTGGGTGAAACCGAAAGAATCGATATTGTTCAGGAAAATAATTTTACCGGTATCATCAAGGAATTTCGGGAGAATAATTTTTGGTTGGTTGCTTTTGAGGCTGAAGCAGAACGTCCTTTGTGGGACGTTGATTTTCGAGGCGGAGCATGGGGAATCGTGGTCGGAGGCGAGGATCGGGGGGTACGAAAGATTGTCCGCTCGTTATGTGATTTTCAAGTGTGTATTCCCATGACCAATGCAGTGAATTCTTTAAATGTTTCGGTTGCTTTTGGGATTGGTCTGTATGAAATAGTTCGTCAGAAACGGAGTAAAAGATGAAATGCTGAATAAAGGTGACATCATTGAAGCGACGGTAGAGAGTTTTGCCCTGCCTGAATGTGTTGGTGTGGTCCGTCATCAGAATTGGGTGATTTTTGTTCCAAATGTTCTACCCGGAGAAAAATGCCGGGTCAAGATCGTAAAAGCGAAAAAAAATTTTCTTCAGGGTGAACTCATCAATCTGCTTGAGGTATCCCCATCGCGCATTGAACCGTGCTGTCCACATTTCAATCGAGGGTGTGGCGGGTGCAGTTTGCAGAACATCAATTATCCGGAACAAATTGCGATCAAAGAAAAAAATGCTTTGGATACTTTGATACGCATTGGGAAAGTTGATCTTTCGGCCATCGATTATCAGGGATTTCTCCCCTCTCCTCAAATTTTTGGTTATAGAAATAAAATGGAATTTAATTTTGGTGAGAAAAACGGCAATCTGGTATGTGGTCTGCGTCCCAAGGGAAAATACTGGGATATTATTGATTTAAAGAGCTGTTATTTAATGGATACGTACTTTATCCAGGCACTCTTAGACTTTTTTTGTTGGTATGGGAAGCAACACGGATTAACTGGTTATGACCCGGTTCGCAAAGATGGCGTTTTAAGAAATCTGCTGGTTCGTTATAATCAGAGCAGCGATCAATATTTCATTGGTCTATCAACAGTTAACCATGATCTTCCCGGTGCGAATGCCATGATCGGGGAGGTTACCCGTCTTTTCCCGAAAATCAGCGGAATTATTCATATCATTAACAATTCGCCGGCCAGTGCCCTCATTTTTGAAGAAAAAAAGCTCCTGTATGGTTCGGACTTTTTCATCGAATCGATTGGTTCCATTCGATATAAAATTTCCATCGATAGCTTCTTCCAGGTGAACATTCATGCTGGCGAATTCCTTTTTCCAAAGGTGGCGGAATATGTCGACCTTCAGCCTGGTGAATCCCTCTTTGATCTCTATTCTGGGAATGGCAGTATCGGTTTGTTTCTTTCTCGACCGGGAACCCGGATCACAGGAGTGGACGAAAATCCACAGGCGGTTGAAGATGCACTGTATAATGCTCAACTGAATTCCATTGACTCCTACTTTACGATTTGTGGACGGGTCGAAAAGGTTCTCGCGGGCTTGACGAACCAGCCGGTTTCAAAAATAGTGGTCGATCCTCCCCGGGCTGGGTTGGTAACCAAAGTGATCGATGCCATAGTTCATGCTTTCCCCAAAAGAATCGTCTATGTATCATGCAATACTTCCTCGCTGGCGCGGGATATTGCCGTGTTTAAAGACAATGGTTACGTATTGAAAAAAATCACCTGGATTGATCTTTTCCCACAAACCCCACATTTCGAAGCGGTGGCATTGATTGAGCCGTCGGGAAAGTGATGAAAGAAATCTCCACATCAGATTCAGATATCACCCTCCCATCAAGGGAGGGGAATTATAAAATTCCCTCGCCCCAAGATTGGACAGCTTTCCCCGAGCATGGTTGTCTCTTTTTACGGTAATTTTCGAACTTGGGTATTGCAAAATGTACATGCGGCCGTTAGAGTATTACCAAATAAGGTAGGTGAGAATATGAAATCTATCGAGAAAGTGAAAAAATTTGGTGGCTTGCAGAACATGATTGCCGATAGAGTGTTCCGCTTGAGCGGAGAGGGTGCTTTTGAAGTGCTCGCCCAAGCAAAAAAATTAGAAAAAGCCGGGAAACATATTATTCACTTGGAAATCGGCGAACCGGATTTCGATACCCCCGAGAACGTAAAAGAGAAAGCGATCCAGGCGATTCAAGACGGGCATACTTACTATGTTCCTTCCTATGGAATCGACGATTTGCGTGAAGCGGTCGTTGTTTATATGCAACGGACGAGAGGAGTGAAGGTCGTTCCGGAAGAAGTGGTCGTGACTCCGGGAGCAAAGCCGGTTATCTTTTTAGGTTTTCTCTTGCTCTTACAACCTGGTGATGAGGTTATCTACCCAAATCCTGGTTTTCCCGCCTACCGTTCAATTATAGAATTTGTTGGTGCGAAATCAATCCCGCTTCAACTCCGAGAGGAAAATGATTTTCGGGTTGATATAGATGAATTGAAGAAATTGATAACTCCCCGGACGAAAATGTTGGTTCTCAATTCACCCCATAATCCAACCGGTTCAAGGCTATTGGCTGAGGATATGGAAGAAATCGCTCAGGTAGTGGTTGAAGAAGACTTGATGGTTTTTTCTGATGAAGTGTACAGTGAAATCGTCTATGATGGTGACCATGTAAGCATTCTTCAGTATCCGGGCATGAAAGAACGGACGATTTTGCTCGATGCGTTTTCCAAAACTTATGCCATGACCGGTTGGCGTTTGGGATACGCCGTGCTTCCCCGGGAGTTGGCAGGATATCTTTCTCTCCTTATGATGAATTCGAATTCCTGTACTTGTACTTTTACTCAAATGGCTGGTGCCGAAGCTCTTCTTTATAGCAGCGATTCCGTTCGAAATATGACTCAGGAATTTCGAAGAAGAAGAGACTTTCTGTATGAAAGAATTCACCAGATAGAAGGCGTTCAAATTGTTAAACCCAGCGGAGCATTTTATTATTTTCCCAATATTAAATCATTTGGGTTCACTTCACGCGAAATGGCTTCGTATCTGATGGAAGAAGCTGGAGTAGCACTCCTTCCTGGAACCTGTTTCGGTGATCAGGGAGAAGGGTACCTGCGGATTTCCTTTTCCAATTCTCTGGAAAATATCTCCGAAGCCATGGATCGGATTGAGCTCGCTTTAAAAAAATTGAAAGTATAAAACCGGATGGTCATGCCGGTACAGGAGGATAATAAAATGAAAATTGTTTTGACCAACTTTCGAAGAAAAGGGAGTCCCGTGAGTCGTGCTGAAGAGCAAGCGTTGCTTCAAAAAATCATTGATCTGCTTTATGTTGAAAACTTCGAGTTTGATTTAAAGATTGTCGACCTTGAATCAGGAGAATGATTGAGCAACCGAGGTGTTATTTCTGAAAGAAGAATTCCTGCTACAATGCTGATGCACCCCGCTATCGTGCGGGGTGTAAATTTTTCCTGCCATAGAAAAAAGGATACAATCGCTGCAAAGACCGGCTCGAGTACGAAAATAATCCCCACATGGATAGCGGTCGTATGTTTTTGTGCGACCTTTTGAATCGCAAAAGCCAGACCAGTGGCAATCATCCCCAAAAAAGCCAACTGGCTAAAGTCCAACCATTGAGTCGGAAAATGGAGAGATTGGAAAGGAATGGTAAACAATAAACTCAAGAGTGCAACCGTTCCCATTTCGGTGATGACCAGTGGAAGTGACTGGCTCTCACGGGCAAATTTCTCCACTAAAATAATCTGTACCGCATACCCAGCCGCCCCGACCAGGGTTAAAAGGTCCCCGGTGATTTGACCACGTATGATATCGGACGGATTGAGGGTAAGAAGCATCAACCCAATGAGCGCCAGAGAAACACCGATAATTGTTTCTCGTTTGAGGCTGGTTTTTAAAGCGAAGTATGAGAAAAAAGGCACTAAAATGACCGATAATCCGGTGATGAATGCCGAACGAGCCGGTGTAGTATAAATAAGGCCTACAGTTTGGAAGAGGTATCCCCCAAAGAGAGCTATTCCCAGTATTACCCCATAACGGAAAGTCCTTTTATCGGGAATCTTTTTAGGCAGGATAATGAACAAAAAAATAGTTGCAATCGCAAAACGCCAGAATAATATATTGAGCGCATTTTCCCTCATCAACAAATTCTTCATCATCACGAAGGTTCCACCCCAAATCAGGCAAACCCCCATGAGTGATAAATCAGCAAGTAAGGCTCGGTTATTTTTCATGGTTATCTCCGTTTGTTATGAGTAGTGTGAATAAATCACCATGTTGCGTGGCAGCACCATGTGAAGAATGAAAATGTTTACCCCCACCTTCATGTCTCTGACTCGTTTACAAGGTAGTATATCTTTCTTTTGCTCAAAAATGAACGTTGAAAGGGAATATTTTAGAAGAAATAGATGGTACCAAAAATGAAGTGAGAATTATTTCAAATATATTTTCTATTGAGTATCAAGTATAAACACGGATATTGTTATTGGTAAGAAGGATGAATGTTCATTTTTTGGATGATACTCGAGAATTTAACGGTCATAAATATTTATTTATGAAAATAGACCGCCATGCTGCTTTGCAGCACCAGGTGAGTATGGAAACACCAAAATGTTGAGTTGTTGAGAGGTTGAGTTGTTGAGTTGAAAAAGATAAAAAGATGAGATCCTCACGCCATACTCTTGGATTCTTTCTCCAAGTGTATGCATCTTGTTTTGAATTTTTTTCATCTTACGCCGTAGGCTGATATCCTGGCAGTTTACATGATAGCAGGTTGAATTTGCATGCCATGAAAAAATTGCTTTTTCAGTAGAATTGTGGAAAATATTTAGAAAGAGTTAACCAATCTTACGTCATAGATTGAGTTTGGGATGGTTATGAAGGAGGGTTCCGTGATGCCTGGAAAAACCAGGGAACGGATTGCCCGGAATGTCAGGTTCGAACCGGTTGAAGAAGCCGTCACCTATGATTTCATCGACAGCAATCAATTGTTAGCCGCTTTGGGTGGAGACGATACCAACTTGATGGTCAGGAATGCCCGGCTCTATAAAGCGATCGGACTGGATTCCACCCGGTATTTTCATGATCCAGAGCGTCACTGGTTATGGGGAACGTTCGATATCTGGACCAGGTTTTTTGGAGTGAATCCTCGGGAATGGGAAGTGGCGGAAACCGGTGGGACGGCCTGGTTTTCCAAACGTCCTTTCGAGAATGTGAATCAATTAGAAAAAAAACTTCCCCAAATGCCGAACAAAATCAGGTGAAAAGTTGGTATCATGACTGGCTGAAATCGGTAAAGGAAGTTTTTGATGATTTTGATTTAGTATGGGTAGCTTGACCAGCTCGATCTGGCAGCATTGAGCGATTCTATATCCATCATTCACCCTCATGGAAGCTATGAATGGTATCTACAAATAGAGGTTGAGTATTGAAATGGGAAACCATAACCGTTCCTGGAAAATATTATTTTTCTTGGAATACCACAATTTTTAAATTTTGCTTTCAATTATCTGGAACTGTATAGAGAGGTGAATAACCCTGAATGGAAAAGAGCGAGTCAAGACGGCTTTAGTTCATGAGGAGCCGGATCGAGTACCGGTGACCGCCAGTTTTGTTCCCGAGTTTTCGGTACGTCTGAGGAATCATCTGGGAATGTCTCAAGCTCTGATCAACCCTCATGGGGGAGAAGTGCACGATTTTGAGGAAAAGCTCCAATTGGATATCATACAATTTTCAGTGGGGATCGCTAATTCATATTATGCTTCAGACGCAATTGAATATACGTGTGAGTGGGGTATAAAGTGGAGACAAGCCGAATACCAGACCCGCTTTGGAACCGGGCATTATACCGAAATCACCAAACGGCCGCTCACCGATGATGACCGGCTCACTTCCTATCACGTTCCCGATCCCAATCGGGATGAGCTCTATCGTCCTTTACAGGGAATCCTCGAGCAGTATGGGAAAGATTATTATATTTTAGGCGTTACCGTCTGTACCATTTTTGAAGGAGCCTGGTATCTCCGCGGTTTGGATCGATTGCTGATGGATATGGTAGTTGATGAAGAAAAGGCCAACTTTGTGTTGGATATTCCGTTCCGATATCATCTTAACGCAGCGCAAAGACTGGTGAAGATGGGAGTGGATGGAATTTGGATCGGTGATGATGTGGGGACACAGAAAGGAATGATGATTTCTCCAGAAATGTGGAGAAAATATCTGAAACCCCGGATGGCAATTTTTTGCCGTGAATTGAAAGCCATGAATCCGAACTTGAAGATTGCCTATCACAGTGACGGTAACATCTATCCGATCATTGATGAGCTGATTGATATTGGTATCGATATCCTCAATCCCATTCAACCGGCTGTAATGGATCCGGCATACCTTAAAAAGCGTTATGGAAAGAATTTGTCCTTTTGGGGAACGATCGATGAACAATATACTCTTCCGTTTGG
Organism: uncultured Atribacterota bacterium; assembly: GCA_964434845.1. Lineage (GTDB taxonomy): Bacteria > Atribacterota > Atribacteria > Atribacterales > Atribacteraceae > CAYSWT01. Next base: position 11,049 of record CAYSWT010000019.1, read on the forward strand.
CTCGGTGGAAGACGTCAAAAGAGAAACTCTCGAACGTCTCCGAACGGTGGCTCCTGGTGGAGGATTGATTCTATCACCCACCCATCACGTCCAACTTGATACCCCGATCGAGAATTTCCTGGTTTTTCTGGAAACCGTCCAGACCTATGGAACCTATCCGATATCGGTGTAGGGGCAGTGAAAAGTAACGAAGGCAGTGAAAGGTAAAAAGTGAAAGGTTTAAAACCGGAGAAAAATAAAAGACAAAAAGATCGAATCCCTTTATCCAAAGGGAGAGGTCCGGTAAAGAACCTTATAAAGATGAGATCTTCACGCCCTCAGAATACGAGGGCTCAGGATGACAACACTATAATTATGGGTGAGGATGAGGGTGATTTTTAAACTATTCACTATTTACGACTCACTGTATTTACATGATAGGCCCTCATGCCGCAAAGCGGCGCCACATGAGAATGAAAACTCCGAGGGTCTATCCTTTCAGTTTTTTTTATTTTTCAATTTTACGCCGTAGGCTGTTTTCCTGTCGGAGTTTCCAGGATAGATTGTATTGATAAAACATTTTGGTTTGATGTAAAATAAATACCAGTTATGAAATATAAAACAATACGGGAGGTGAAACAAAGAAAATTTTTTCATAGTGAGCTTTGGCTTTGTAGAGAGAAATGTAAAAACGAAATCATTTTAATTTAAAAGAAGGGGGCTTGTTCACATGAAAAGATGGTTGGTATGGTTTTTGGTAGCAACTATGGTTTTTGCCGGTGTAAGTATGGCTTTTGCTCAAGGAAAACATTTTGAGGGGATCAGAATACGATTTTTCCCGGGCGGTTCGGAAGGCGATCCATTCGCTTCAGTCGTTTATCGTGGAGCGAAGGCAGCTGAAGAAGATTTAGGATGTACGGTTGAGTATGTATTTTCCCAGTGGCAGCCCGACCGGATGGTGGCTCAATTCAAAGATGCGATTGCCGCCAAACCAGACGGAATAGCGGTTATGGGTCATCCTGGTGATGATGCTCTCGATCCGCTTATTGATGAAGCGATTGCGGCTGGAATTATCGTTACTTCTCAGAATACCAGCCTTCCAATAGCCGAGGGAAAATATAAGGATAAGGGTTTCGGCTATGTGGGACAGGAACTGTATGCTTCCGGATACGCCTTAGGAAAGAAAGCAATTGAAAAGTTTGGATTGAAAGAAGGCGATCGAGCGATGGTGTGGGGTCTACTTTCCCAGGAAACTCGTGGACTGCGAACCAAGGGAGTCAAAGACGCCTTAGAAGAAGCCAAGTTGATCGTTGATTATATTGAAATTTCTCCTGAAGTCAATGCCGACGCTCCGCTGGGAACCCCAATCGTCAGTGGCTACCTCTCCTCTCATCCCGATTGCAAAATTATCGTTACCGATCACGGTGGATTAACAGCCACTCTTGAAACCTACTTGAAAGGTGCCGGGAAAGGCCCAGATGATGTTATTGGGATTGGGTTTGACCTGACTCCGGCCACGGTTGAAGCTATCCGCAACGGTTACTGTGACCTGGTGCTCGATCAGCAGCCCTATCTCCAGGGTTATCTTCCGATTCTCCAGATATGCTTGACCAAGAAGTACGGTTTTGCTGGTCTTCATATTGACACTGGTTCGGGATTCATCGATGCCAGCAATGTCGAAGCCGTAGCAAAATTAGCTGAGGAAGGAATTCGATAATCGGTGAACGCTTCTCAACCATTAGTCAAATTGGTTAATGTTAATAAATCATTTGGCCATGTTGAAGTCTTGAAGGGAATCAACCTGGAAATCGGCACCAACGAAGTGGTTGGCTTATTAGGAGACAACGGTGCCGGTAAATCCACCCTGATTAAGATCATCACCGGAGTCCATCGACCGGACTCCGGTGAGCTTTATTGGAAAGGAGAAAAACTGGTCAATTATAATGTGGCCAAAGCCCGTGATATCGGGATCGAGACCGTTTTCCAAGAGCGGGCTTTGAGCGAAGAACACAGTCTGTGGAGAAACATTTTTATGGGTCGTGAAGTCACCTCTCGTTGGGGATTCATTGACGTAAAACGTGAAAAAGAAGAAACCCAGCGGATCATGAGGGAATATATGGGTTTTACCTCTTCCGCGTTAACTACTGATGCGACGGTAGGGACGATGTCGGGCGGAGAAAAGCAAGGGGTGGCTATTGCCCGGGCGCTTCATTTCCGAGCCGATCTGATCATCCTGGATGAGCCAACCACCGGTTTATCCTTATCCGAGACTCAAAAAGTCCTCGGTTTTGTTGAAGATATCAAGAATAAAGGGAAATCATGCATTTTTATTACCCACAATATTTACCATGTCTACCCGGTCGCTGAACGGATTGTCGTTCTTGACCGGGGGAAAGTGGTGGGTCAGTTTAAGAAAGAAGAGGTTTCCCTGGAGGAATTGGTGAACCGGCTTTATCTTGTTGCCCGTACCGGAAGTTTGAATGGGAATGTGACCACTCAATCTGTTCTGAGTGAGTCCCAAGACGATATGCAATCCAAAATGCCCTGATGATTTCTCCTTCTCTGATAGAATGAATGGCCTTTCTGGAGAAGAGGGCGACAGAAGATAGGTTGGTTTAAGTGATATTGAATTAACGAATGTACGAAGAGTGATGCGGAGGAAATATGCATGAATTCAGCAATGCTCAGAGAAAACAAATCCCAAATCAGCGTCATCGTCGTTTTGTTTGGGATTTTTATACTTTTTACTATCGGAAGCCCTCAAACATTTTTATCCTATAATATTTATTATTCCTTCATGTCCACCATTCCCTTTTTTACCATTATGGCATTGTCCTTAACTTTGGTGGTCATCTCCGGAGAAATGGACCTGTCTTTCCCATCGATTATGGGTTTTGCCGGGTGGACGTTTACGGTCATTTTTCACCGGACAGGGAGTGTAACAGCCGCTTTATTCATATCGCTTCTCTTTGGGCTTGGCGCCGGACTGATGAATGGATTATTAGTAGTGAAACTCCGGCTTCCTTCGATGATCACCACCATCGGGACTCAGTTTTTCTGGGCAGGTGCCACTGCGGTGGTCAGTGGAGGATTGGGGAAAACCTTGGTTCCGACCAAAACCAGCACTCTGTATGGCATGCTGGTGGGACGGATTGGGGGGAAGGTTCCCGCACAGATGATTTGGACGGTGATTATTGCCTTCCTTATCTGGCTTTTTCTCAACCGTCATCGGTTTGGAGCCCATATCTACTTTACTGGTGACAATCCTGACAGTGCTAAAGTCATGGGGATAAACGTCGATCGGGTAAAGATGGTCGTTTTCACCCAGATGGGTTTATTCGCTGCCTTTGCCGGTATACTTGCCAGTATGGAAGTGTCGTATTATTGGCCGACTCTGGGTCAGGGATATCTCTTAAAAACTATTGCTGCCGTTTACCTGGGAGGGACGCCGGTCGAGGGCGGAGTAGGGACGGTATTCGGTACTCTCATCGGTGCCATCATCTTAGGTTGTTTGGAAGCGGGAATTATCGCGATCGGTATGACCGGGTTCTGGACTCAACTCATTTATGGTTTGATCGTGATTGTTTCCATCGCTATGCATTCGGCTATGCGAAGACGGTAGCACAAAATACAGTGAAAAGTGAAAGGCAACTTCACCTTCACCCCTTTGGAGGAGAGGGATTGAGGGGGGATTTGAATGCAACCAATTCAAGCCCCCCTCTTTTTTATTATGGGAAGGAAGATCGATAAGCCGAATTTTGTCTTCTCTTTCGAGAATGGCAACCATCTCTCTAGGGAACCGGTTACCCGGATCCTCAAGCGGCCAACCCGAAGGTCAGCGAGCAACCTCATTCCTTCCTATTTGGCCTTGCTCCAGGTAGGGTTTTCCAGGCACGCTGGTCACCCAGCGCCCGGTGAGCTCTTGCCTCACCTTTTCACCCTTCCCTCAGTTCCAAAGAACCAAGGCGGTTTGCTTTTCTGTGGCACTTTCCCGGAGTTACCCCCGCTGGGTGTTACCCAGTACCCTGCTCTGTGGAGTTCGGACTTTCCTCAGGCGTCACCGCCTGCGATTGCCTGATCTTCCCTCAATAATTATACATCATGGGGGGAGGGAGTGGGTAGACATTCATGCCAGGAAAGTGCTCTAGCGCTCTCTCAAATATAAAATTACTTACTAAAAATCAGTCGATAACAGTTGGGGCATTGGGTGAGGTTTTCATTTTTTCGGACGGTTTTGGCAAGAGAGGAGGGAAGGGTGAGATGACATCCCTGACAGGTGTCGCCATTCATTTCAACCACTGGGTTGGGATACTTTTTACGTAATTCTTCGTACAATGAGTATACGTCAAGTGGGATTTCTTGAACCTGTAAAGCTCGATTTTGGATAAATTGATTGAGATCAGCTTCGAATTTTTGAATTTCGAGTTTGAATTTATCGATGGATTTTTCATAGGTTTGAAAACGCATGTGCAGCTCTTTCTCTTTTTCTTTGATCGGCATGCTTTCAATTTTCTCTATTTGAGCGATAATCTGGTCTTCCAAGAGTGACTTGGTTTTTTCGTAAGCATCCATGGATGATTTCCACTGAGTGAGTTCTTTCCCCGATTGAATGTCACCGCTATACAGCCGGTTTTGAGATTTTTTTAATTTTTCTTCTATATCTTTCAACTCCAATTCCTGGTGGGAGAGCTCAATGCGCTCTTTTTCGTAAGTTTTTCTATAATTTTCCCATTCAAATTTTTCAAATTCCATTTGTTGCACAATTTTATTGATGTCTTCATTTTTCTGAGATATCTTTTTTTTCAGGCTTAGTATGGTTAAATCGAAATTTTGGAGACTGATCAGTTTTTCGAAGATGTCTAGCAAGGTATTCCTCCTGAAATGGAATTTCTTACTTTATATTGACGACATACCCCAGGTTTTGTCAATAAATAATAAATAGATATCCCTACCCGGGAAAGCTCTCAGCACGTAAATACAGTGACGAGTAATGAGTGACAAGTAATCAGTAAACGGCTCAAAAATATTCAATCATCTCTCGCTCCGATCTTCTCCCTTTGGATAAAGGGAGATCGAGAGGGATTTGATTCTTTGGATACAACTTTCAACCCCACTTTGTTAAAGTGGGAAAAGACCCTGTGATACCGAGGGTATTTTCCCCATCTGCTGGTGCCATGGCATAATTCTGGCATAGATGTTGACCAATATCTAATCAATGATTTCATCCTCAAAATAAAAGGTGACATCGGGGAATATCTCTCTCCCTTGGTTTTTAATAAAAGGGAAAATCTGTTTTAAAGCGAATCGTTCACTGTCAGCGTGGGGAATGGAAAAATATTCCACTTGATGGAGTTTTAATTTTTCGATTTCATGGTGATCCAGATCACCAGTTATATAGGCATCGGCTTTTTTGTCAAGGACAGTTTCGATCAGACTTCCTCCGTTCCCCGGGCAGAGGGCGATGATGTGCAACGGCTTCCCAATCCAGGAAGTGGTTGAAGAGCAGGAGAGGGGGAGATTTGGGAGAACCTGCTGAATGCGATGGTTGAGTTCTTCGTGAGTAAGTGGGTCAGTTAACCTGATGAGCCGTCCCAGTCCCACGGAGGAAGTTCGGGTATCGGAGAGGGTATAAACATCAATGACTGGTTCTTCGTAGGGGTGACATTGCTTGACGGTCTCGATGACGTTCGAGAGACGGTTGGGATCGGAGAGAGTAATCTCGATTCGCACTTCTTGGATCTTTTCCAATTGCCCTCTGCTCCCGACAAAGGGATGAGCTCCTTCAAGGGGCAAAAAGGTACCTGTTCCTTCAATGAGGAAGCTGCACGACGCGTATTGGCCAATTCTCCCGGCATCAGCTTTAAAGAAGGCTTGGGTGACCGATTCCAAAAAATGAGGAGGGACGTAGGTAACGATTTTTAAGTTGGTAGTCGGGGACGAAATGAGGAGGGGATGTACTGAACCAGTCAATCGAAGAAGAGTGACCCACTGGTCGGCAATTCCATGTTGGCAGACATCGAGGTTGGTGTGGTGGGCAAGAACGGTTATGCCTTCATGGTAAAGCGAACCAATCATTTCACACCAAGGATCATCACTGGAAAGACAAACCAGTGGAGACCAGAGAGGTGGATGATGAAGATAGAGAAAGTCGATGTCCTTTTGAAGGGTTGTATCAAATACCTCGCGGTTGAGTTCCAAAGCGACCATAATCCGGTTGATGCAATTCCGCTTGCCTTTAATCTGCAGGCCGGTCCGATCATCGGGAACTGCGAGACGGGAAGGAAAAAGGTATTCAAAAAAATCGAGTACTTCAGAAAGAGTTGCCATGATAGGATTGGTATCAAAGTGGTGGGCCCACCCGGATTCGAACCAGGGACCGATCGGTTATGAGCCGACTGCTCTACCGCTGAGCTATGGACCCATGCGACGGCATACATAATATCACATCGTTTTTTTCAATTCAAGGTGTATTTCAATCAGGTAATGCAGTAAATGATAGAATGGAAAAGAGGAGGTGGAAATTCATAGTTCCTTATACCACATAATTTATTCCCCTCCCTCAACAGAAGGAGCAAGGGAGAGGGTGATTCCTTATTCCATTATTTTCTCCGTTTTTTAAGTTCGTTCATGATGTCATACCAGCTCAGATGTTCAAATTGCATCAAAACCAGCAAATGATAGAGGAGATCGGCTGCCTCCCATTGCAGATGTTCTTTCTTCTGGTCGGTATCTTCAAGTGATGCCAGGATGACTTCAGTGGTTTCTTCGGAAATTTTACGAAGAATTCTTTCTCTTCCGGATTGAAGTAATTTGGACGTATAGGACTGAGAAGATGGGTTTTCCGCACGTTGGCGAATGATATCGAAGAGCTCTTGACTGAAAGAAGCCAGCGAAAAAGGTGGCATTTCCGGATCGGGGGGAGTGAGGTGATGGTCGCTGATTCTTTGATGGAAGCAGGAGGGCATGCCGGTATGGCAGGCAACTCCTTTTTGTTCCACCATAATCAAAAGTGTGTCCTGATCGCAGTCCAGGTAAATATCTTTGACAAGTTGAGAATAGCCGCTGGTTTCTCCCTTGTTCCATAATTTTTTTCTTTTTCGGCTATAAAACCAGGTTTGACCGGTAGCGAGGGTTCTTTCCAAGGCTTCGGCGTTCATGTAGGCCATCATGAGAACCTTGCCAGTTTTTTCATCTTGGATAATGGCTGGGATTAATCCGTTTTCATCAAAGTTGAGGGTGTCGAATAGGTTGTTATTCATCAGTCTTCTACCCTGACCGGGATTCCCCGTTTTTTGAGGAATGCTTTGGCTTCTTGAATGGTAAAATTCTTGTAATGAAAAATCGATGCGACCAGGGCGGCATCAGCCCCTCCTTCTCGGAAAACGGTCAGGAGGTGTTCCAATTTTCCGGCTCCTCCGGACGCTATCACTGGAATTCTGATTCTCTCGGCAATTTTCCTGGTGAGAATCAGATCGTAACCAGTCTGAGTTCCATCAGTATCCATGCTCGTGAGCAAAATTTCACCAGCTCCGCAACTTTCAACCTGGGTTGCCCAGACCAGGGCATCTTTCCCGGTTGGAGTTCGTCCACCATTAATATACACTTCCCAGTAACTTCGTCGAGTAATGCGGTCCCAAGTTTTTTTCACGTCAATCGCCACCACAACGCATTGACTGCCGAATTTATCCGATAGTTGACTAATCAAATCGGGATTTAATACTGCCGCGGTGTTAATCGATACTTTATCGGCTCCGGCTTTTAAGAGTTTGCTGACATGCTCGGGAGTGCTGATTCCTCCTCCCACAGTAAAAGGCATGAAAATGGTTTCGGCAACTTTTTCAGCGACGGCAATCATGGTTTCCCTTTTTTCATACGAGGCGGTAATATCAAGGAAAACCAGTTCATCGGCTCCTTCTTCTTCATATCGTTTTGCTAATTCGACCGGATCCCCGACATCTTTAACATTCTCGAAATGTATTCCTTTGACGACTTTTCCTTCTTTCACATCCAGACACGGAATTATTCTTTTTGCCAGCACTTCTATTCCTCCTGAAGAATTTTCTGGACATCTTCAAAGTTCAATGCACCTGAATAGAGTGCTTTCCCTAATATAATGCCTTCTATTCCGGTGTTCACCTGCTTGAGTTGATAGATATCTTCTGGGGTACTGATTCCTCCGGCAATGAACACCATTACCCCGGTTTGCTGAAGAAAAGACTGAATCCGATCAACGTTAATCCCCCGGAGGGTTCCATCCCGTTCGATATCGGTGTAGATAAAGTGTTTAACTCCCCGGGATTTAAAAGTGTTGGTGAGGTCGACCGCTGAGATTTCGGTTTTTTCGAGCCAGCCCTGGATAGCGATCAATCCATTTTTTGAATCAATGCTCATCACAATTTTATTCTCAGCCATCTTCAGACACTCATCGAAAAGGTGAGGATGGTGGATTGCCATACTTCCGATGATGATACGGCTGGCACCGGCATTTAGGTAATCACGAAATGCCGATAGATCTCGAATGCCTCCTCCGACTTCAACCGGAACGTGAACCGAATGAATGATCTCGGATATCACCGGGAAATTGACCGGTTGGCCAAGCTTCGCTCCATCTAAATCAACGATGTGGAGCATAGGTGCTCCTTTTTTTTCCCAATAGAATGCCATATCCTGGGGAGAATCACTATAGATGCTGATGCGATGATAATCGCCCATTTCTAACCGGACGCATTGCCCACCGATAATGTCGATTGCCGGAACCGGAAGAATCAATGAGATATGCCTCCTGCCCAGGTTTTTAGAAATCGTATTCCCCAGGTTGAACTTTTTTCAGGATGAAATTGGACTCCCCAGATATTTCCCTGATTGACAATGACCGGTATAACGACGTTGTAATTGCAGATACCGACGACCACTTCTTCTGATTCCGGTACTACATAATAGGAATGAGCGAAATAAAAAAACCGACCGTCGGGTATAGTAACGGTGAGTTGGTTGGGTTTTTTCAAAAAAATCCGATTCCAGCCCATATGGGGAACCTTGTTCGTCGGCGGGAGTTTACGAACTTCCCCTTTGATGAGGGAAAGCCCTTTTTTTCGGGGTGATTCCTGGCTTTTTTCAAATAAAAGTTGTAAGCCGAGGCAAATACCCAAAAGCGGTTTTCCGGCTTGAGCAAAAGTCAGGACGGGTTCGATCAGATTGTTTTTCTCCATCTGATCGACCGCTTCACCGAAAGATCCAACTCCGGGAAGAATAATGGCGTCGGCATTTTTGACCTCCTCGGGATTTTTGCTCACCTGATTTGCAAACCCTAATTTTTCCAAAGCTTTTGAAACGCTATGTAGATTCCCTATGCCATAATCGATAATTGCAATCATTTTGTGATCTCCTATATGGTTCCTTTCGTTGAGGGAATATAATTTCCACTGAATTCTGCCGCCTCGCCCAGGGTTTTACCCAGGGCTTTGAAGAGCGATTCCAAACAATGATGACCGTTTTTCCCCCACCAGATTTTAGTATGAAGAGTAATCTGAGCATGATTGACAAAAGCCCGAAGAAATTCTTCAATGAGGAAGGTTTCAAAATCACCGACCCGTTCTCCTAACTCGGGAGCTTCGTATACTAAAAAAGGACGGCCACCCAGATCGACCGCCGCCATACTGAATGATTCATCCATGGGAATGAAAAAAGTGCTAAATCTCCTAATGGGTTGGTCATTGCCCAAGGCATGACGGAAGGCATCTCCCAGCACAATTCCAGTATCTTCAATTAGATGATGAGAATCGACTTCTACTATGTCTCCTCGAGCATGTACGGTGAGATCCCACTGCGCATAAAAAGCCATACTTTTAAGTAAATGGGGAAAGAACGGAATCGGAAGGTCGATGGTAAGCTTTTGCTGACCATCTAACCGAAGAAATATTTCGATTTCGGTTTCAAGCGTAGCGCGTTTTTCAAGAGCCTCTCGTATGTGCACACAATCACCTCATTGATCATGATAGACTGCCATAGCGCTGGGAAGTACCAGGTGGACAATGAAAACCATGGCGGTCTATCCTATCTTGGAAATACAGTGAACAGTTAACGGTGAACAGTAAACAGTTTAAAAATCCACCCTCATCCTCACCCATAATTATAGTGTTGTCATCCTGAACGAGGTCTTAACCAAGTGAGGATCTCATCTTTTGATCTTTTTCAACTCAACAACTCAACCTCTCAACACCTCAACATTTTTAGTGTTTCCATCTTCATATGGTGCTGCCGCACAGCATGGCGGTCTACCCTCAAAAGAATAGAAAGTACCGTTAATGTATTTCAGTGGGGGATTCAGCTGTCGGTATGAATTCAAAAATGAATACCTGATATTTATTGTACCGGAAAAAAGAATATTATCAAATAATTTGGGCGAGTTTATTGACTCATGCTGTCAACCTGATATTCGAGATCCTGACTCGATAAAACAATTTTACTCCATTCCCACCCATAAATCCCCTTTCCAATATACAGATAGAGAATGTTAAAGTCCGGATCGCCCCATTGGGTGATTTTTATAACATACTCGTTATTTTTCTTTTCCGCTGAATTGAATTTTGGATTGGATTGGGGAAGGTAGGTTGCGAAATATTGAACAATTTGTGAAAAACGGATCAATTCGAATTCACTGAAAATTTGTCCGGTCCAAAAGTCCCCTTTTTTGGCTAATTTTTCAAGAATAATGAGGTTTTTTTGAGTAAAAGCATCACGGAGTTCCTTGATAAGATCTTCTGGATTTTTTCTGGCCCATATTGGGTCGGATTGAAGATATTCAATTCTCATATCGGCTAAATCAAGATAGTATGGGTCGGTTTCTTCATTGCGAATACGCTGATAATAGTCCAGTGCTTGGTCGAACTGTGCCATTTTTTCATAACAGGAAGCGATTTCAATATAAAGACGAGATTTTTCTTCAAAATCAGGGAAAGTGGAGAGTAACATCTGATAGGCATTGATTGCATCCTGGTATTTCTCCTGGTAATACTGCAGGTTATGAGCAATATCCTCCATGGCTTGCTGCCTGATATTGAAGGGATCGCTCATGTCCTGGGGATAATGGGATACGATCTCCTTTAAAATGTCCAGAGATCGAGAGTAGTTTTTATTGTCTTCTTCCGCTTTTGCCATCCAGTAACGATATTGGTAAGCCGAAGTAGATTGAGGAAATTTATCGATAAAAACCTGGAGAACCTCAAGAGCAGCTTGATTCTGGTTTTGTTCGCTGTAAATATTGTAGAGAATTTCAACTGCTTGGGAGAGTTCGGTTTCATCTTTTGATTTCAGAAGAGGTTTCAGTATTTGGATGGCTCGCTCGTATTCCCCGTTTTCCAGGTAAAGCTGAGCTTGATCTAAAACACCCAAAGTATGAGAAGTTCCTGTGAAAATAAAAAAGATTAAAAAGAAAAAAAATAGGATAACGAAAAAGCGTTTCAAAACCGAGGCCTCCTTTTTCAAACTCAAAAAAATTGAATGAACGTTCCGGTCAAATGAAGATGACTGTACCGAAAAAAGTGAAAACCATGGTTTACCATCTGATATGAAAGAACACTTGATAAAATTTTATCATACCCTCAGCCCCATGGGATTTTTTTAAAAGCGAAAAACTTGTCATGCATTGGTAATCAGGGTAATATTAGTAGAAATAAAATCTTTCGAGCTGGGGGAGAAGAAATCATGTTTAATAATCGAGACTTCTGGAATGAAACCAAAAGTAGTTTTCGACTCATGATGAAACGTCCGGCATTTATCCTGGTTCCAATTACTCCAGCAGTGATATTTTCTCTTATCCTGTATTTATCCCGAGTTCGTCGGTTTTCATGGATCTCATCCTATTTTCAAACCCTCCCGTTGACGGCTTTGGGCATTCTGGGAATATTTGTTGGGTTTCTAAGCTTGAGTTTTTTAATTGCTTTGGTCTGGGATTATCAATACCGCGGGGTGATCGACTTTCGCCGGGCATATCGAATTATTATAAGTCGTATCTCTGATGTTAGTATTGCATCTTTGGCGTTGGGATTTTTAGTCGGTTTTTTTTCGATTTGGTTCGTGTTTCCCGGTTTTTTTCTGGCCTTTTTACTTCTCTTTTCTTTGCCAGCTATTGTCATCGGTGGCGATGATCCCTTCAGCGCGGTGAAAACCAGTTTTCGAATGGTATATGAAAACTTAGCCGAAGTATTTGCTTTCTTCATTTTATCACTTTCTCTTTGTATTCTGGGATATCTCCTTTCCTGGCTCATCGGATTCATTCCATTAATAGGGATTTTTATCAATATCATCTTGATCGCTTTTATTATGACCTATTTATCCATCTTGATCACCCGTTTTTATCTCACTCTGACACGTTATTAACTCAGCATCCCTCAGAAAATTTTTTAATAAATACCCTCAGGTTAATTCAATTCTGAGTCTTGACAACCCATAAATTTTGTTTTATAGTGTTATTATCGTATATATGTATTATACATATATAGATTATAACAATATTTATACCAAAATAAATTCGGGCTGAGATGAAAGATCACCGAGCTGTCTGGCAGCACCAGGTGATGATGGAAACACCAAAAGGTTGAGGTGTTGAGAGGTTGAGTTGTTGAGTTGAAAAAGAGTAACTGATGAGATTATCACGACCCACGCTTGGATGATTTTCCCAAGCGTAATATTTGGTTTTTTCATATTTTCATCTTACGCCGTAGGCTGAGATCCTGGTGTATTTCCAGGATAGACCGCTATGCCATGGAACGGTACCATATGGCAATGAAAATACCTCCAACCATTATCCTCTCCCACGGTGGAGCAAAAAGAAATGTTTATGATTATTTATCCCTTCTCCCTTGATGGGAGAAGGTGAGGATGAGGGTGATTTTTTTAAACTACTCACTATTCACGACTCACTACTCACCGTATTTAAGCTATTTTCATAATAGGAGGTGATTTTTTGAAAATATTTGATCTCAATCGGATAGAT
>CAYSWT010000020.1:0-2926 GCA_964434845.1 uncultured Atribacterota bacterium
ATCTTACGTCAGTTGTATAGTTATTTAGAAAGAATAAAACGCTTGGGTTTTTTAGAAATAGTAGATATGTTTTTATGAGTTGGGATAAAACAAGATGCTTTTCGTAAAGCTTCGGCATTGTAAAGTAACCACTGATAAAGGTCGGTCGGTGTGCGGTTTTTAAATTTTTTCATAATGCTGCTTATTATAGATATTACTGATACTCATCCACTTGCTTCGGCTTGATTTTTTTAATGGGAGAAAAGACCGATCGTAATCCTCATAGCTATTTTCGCTTCCCAGCATTTTATCGATGACCACGGTTTTGATCCCCAAATGGTGTTTTTCTTGAGTACCAATAATTTCCTTAATCTCATTTAAAGGGGGCAAACGATTTTGGTGATTCTTTAAAGTTCCCTATATTATTTTAAAAAAACCTTTTCGGTAGAGACGTTCAAATTCCTGATTGGAGTGCATAGAACTGGTAATTTCAGATATTCACTCCACTTCCCAGATCTATAATACGATAATTATAACAATTTATAACCAAAGTGTGATGTAAGGTGTCTTTATAGTTTTGATTATGGTCATATAAATGAGTATGTCCATGAAGATGGAAACGTGGTTGGAATTTTTTTATAATTTGATTGAATGCCTTAAATCCTTTATGAACCGGATCATCATCCTCATGCAAACTACTGGGAGGAGAATGAGTGACTAGAATGTCAAGGTAATGATGGTGTCGTACTTTTGCCCAGTAGAGTTTGGGAAGGAGAGAGAGATACTTACGATACATCTCTCTTTGGGTATATTGATGCATATTTCCATTATACCAGACTGATCCTTCGAGACCGGCGAGAAGAATCCCTCGGTAATACACTACTTTACCATCGAGGTTGAAACCCCCCGCCAGACTTTTTTGACCGGCGGAAGGATCATGATTTCCATGAACGAAAAAAAGTGGAACATTGAGGTTGCTGACAATAAAATCCAGGTAGTGTTCGGGAAGATCTCCGCAGGAAATAATACAGCTCACGTCACGAAAACGCTCTTTGCAAAAATCGCAATAGATACGGGGATCAATATGGTCACTAACGGCTAATATTTTCATTATAATTATTATACCCAAAATTTTGGTCATTATAAATTCAATTTATTTATAATATATGAATTGAAAGCAGCCGAGTTTTATTCCACATACCTTTTTCGTACAATAGAATATGAAAATGAATATCCACTTTTAAAAATGTTGAGTCGTTGAGGTGTTGAGTTGTTGAGTTGGAGAAAAGATAGGGTTGGATTGCCATGCCACCACAGAACGGAGGCTTGCAATGACAACTTTTTTTGATTTTTTTTTACGATTCACGATTCACGGTATTTTCATAATAGTCAATCGGTGAAGAATGTTATAATGCAGGTGAAATCTTTTAGGAAGGAAATGTGAATATTTTATGGGTGAAAAACATCAAATAGGAGTCGTTGATAATCTTGATAAATTGTTTATGGTTTTGCCAGAACATATACTCAAAGCCCTTGAAGAAAAAGAAAATTGTGATGAATTGATCGAAATCGTTATGGATCTCGGTCGTTCGCCAGAGGCACGTTTTACCAAGGGATTCTGCATCTTGAATGATCAGCCAATCGAAAGGAACGATATTGAATATACCTTAGGGAGAGTGGGGATGTTTACCCGAGATAACCGGGCAGGCATTGAAAGAACTCTCCATCGTATTTCCTGTATCAGAAATCGAGTGGGGAATGTAGTCGGTTTAACGCTACGAGTCGGTCGAGCAGTATATGGAACGATTGATATCGTCCGAGATATTATCGTATCTGGGAAAAACATCTTATTTCTCGGACCACCAGGAGTTGGGAAAACCACCAAACTGCGAGAAGTCGCCCGGGTTCTGAGTGATGAATTTCAAAAGAGGGTGATTATCGTCGATACCTCTAATGAAATTGCTGGTGATGGTGATATTCCTCATCCAGCCATTGGACGAGCACGACGCATGCAGGTTCCTTCTCCAGAGAAACAGCACGATGTCATGATTGAAGCCGTGGAAAACCATATGCCAGAAGTGATCATCGTCGATGAAATCGGGCGTGAAGAAGAAGCTCGTGCCTGTCGGACAATTGCTGAACGAGGTGTACAACTCATTGCCACCGCCCACGGGAATTCCTTACGAAACCTGCTCCTTAATCCTACTTTAACCGATTTAGTAGGAGGCATCCAATCGGTAATTTTGAGTGATGAAGAATCAAGACGTCGCGGCACTCAAAAAGCCGTTTTAGAAAGGAAAGCTATCCCCACTTTTGATATCGTTGTGGAACTCCGCGATCGAGATACGTTAGGCGTCTACCGTAACACGGCTGAGGCGGTGGATGTGATTCTTCGGAATTACGATCCCCGACCAGAGGTGAGGAAAAAGACCAAAGATGGTGCCATTGAAGTTTTTCAGAAATCAGAAGAGATCGAGGTCGTGGATGATTTTTTCCGAAGTGACTGGAACGAACCCGAGCATCCTGAAGGAAAAATGCTCCGAGTTTATCTGTTTGCGGTGAGTAAAAATTATATGGAGAAAGCGATCTCGCAATTAAAAGCAACTTTAGAAGTGGCAGATGACCTCAACGATGCTGATATTGTTTTAACTCTCAAGAGTCGATATCGAAAAAAAACCAGTCGCTTGCGAGAAGCAGAAAATCGCGGTATGCCAGTCCATGTTATTCGGAGCAATACTTACAGCCAGGTCTTGCGGTTTGTAAAAGATCTTTTTGGTCTTTCCGATACGAATGAAAAATCAGGAGAGACCGGCTTAATCGAGGCCGAAAGAGCAGCCCGGCAGGTTTTAAGAGAAAATGAGCCGGTGGAACTCACTCCCCGCAATGCTTTTGTCCGAAGATTACAACACAAAATTGCTGAACGGTACAACCTTTTTTCGCAAAGCAT
>CAYSWT010000020.1:3026-22976 GCA_964434845.1 uncultured Atribacterota bacterium
ATACGAGTGATCCGTCCGGCTTTGGAAAAGGGTCAAATTGTAATATGTGTTCGATTTAATGATTCGACTCTGGCCTATCAAGGATATGGAAGAGGATTGCCGATTACCACTCTCGATTATCTCAATCAGTTGACCACCGAAGGACTTACTCCTGATTTGACTGTTCTCCTGGATATCGATCCCGAAGAAGGTCTCAAGCGATCGCTCTATCATACTTCTCCTGAAGAACTCCGCTTTGAGGAAGAATTTATTCGAAAAAAAGAAATCTTGACCGCAATTCGAGAAGGCTTTTTTCAAATTGCCGAGCAAGAACCAGATCGAATTCGAATGATATCCACTGCTCAACCTAAGGATGTGGTCTTTGAAACCATAAAACAATGTGTTTTGGCTGCGATTCATAATAAAAATTGGGGGGATGTGCCATGAAGCCGACCTCTTTATTGATTTGTGTGGTGAGGGATCAGGATGCGGTGAAGTTAGTTGAATTACTTCGTGAAAAACAAATTTCTTTTACCAAACTTGCCTCAACCGGCGGTTTTTTAAGAGAAGGAAACACCACTCTTCTTATTGGGATTGATGAAGCGAAAAAAAACGAAGTGATCGATTTAATTCGAAGTCAATGTGAACATCGTGAAGAATTTGTGGAGTCAGCAATTCCGGTCAATGAGCCAATCGGTCCTTATGTTCCTCAACAGGTGAAGGTCGTACGGGGTGGAGGGGTTCTTTTCGAAGTTCCAATTGAACGTTACGAAAGGTTTTAGCAGAATGAGTTGGTCAAGTATTTATGGGCATGATAAACAAAAACATTTTTTTCAACGGATACTCCAAAGTCAGTCATTGAGCCATGCCTATCTTTTTACCGGACCTGCTCAGGTGGGAAAAGAAACTTTTGCTCTCGAGATTGCCCGTTGTTTAAATTGTTTGTCACCAACTGAAGATGGATCGTGTGAAGAATGTCAAAATTGTCACCTTATTCAGGCTCATTCTCATCCAGATGTATTATTTCTTTCTCCTCATGATGGGAAAATTCTCATTGAAGATGTTCGGGATTTTATTTTCCAGCTTGGATTAGAAAAGACGTTAGGGAAATACCGAGTTGGAATCATCCAATCGGCTGAGCTTATCAGTAAAGAAGAAATTCAGAATTGCCTGTTGAAAAGCATTGAAGAACCACCGGAAAACTGTATTCTCATTCTGGTTACATCTCAGGTACACGCTTTATTGCCAACCATTCTTTCCCGATGTCAAAGAATACCTTTTCAACGGTTGAGAAGAGATGACATTCAGCGTTATTTGGTAAACGAATTACAGGTATCCAGTGAAGAAGCCTGGTCTATTGCCGACCAGTCTCAAGGGAGTATTGGACGTGCACGAGCTCTTTTCGAAGGAAATCAGTCGATGTTGGATAAAGCCCTCTTTCTGTGGAATCACCTCCTCAGTGGTCAAGAAATTTTTTCTCTTGGTCAATGGTTTGTAGAGAATAAAGACCAATTATTGGAAATATTTCTTCAACTTGAGTGGTATTTAAGAGATGTGTTCATGTATAAACTGAATGGAATGAAAGGAAAGGATTATTTCTCATTTAACGGTCAGATACATCGCATCCAATCCGATTCACAACGGTTGACCAGAATGATTATTTCATGTTTATTGCAGTTGATAGAACAATTGACGAAAGATGTAAAGAACAATGTCAATGTCGATATCGCAGCTTTTCATTTTTTACTCCAGATAAGGGAGGAACTGAATGGTGCTCCGAGCAGTCGGAATAAAATTCGATCATAATCTAAAAATGTATTTTTTTGATGCCCGAAATTTTGAACTTCATTTAGGAGATAAATGTGTGGTAGAAACCGTTTTAGGAATGGAAATTGGAGATGTGGTGAAAAGGCCATTCCTGTTTGAAAATAGAAAAGTGAGTTTAAAATCGGTTATTCGGCCGGCCAAACCAATCGACATGATTCAATTGGGAAACAACCTGGAAAAGGAACGATTGGCTTTTGATATAGCCAATGAAAAAATTCGAGAACATCAGCTGTCAATGAAGCTTTTACGGGCTCATTACACCCTGGATCGAGGCCGACTCAGTTTTTACTTTGGGTCAGAAGAGCGAATTGACTTTCGTAATTTGGTAAAAGATCTGGCGGTTATATTCCGCACCCGTATCGAGCTCCGTCAGATGGGAGTTCGTGATGAAGCCGGGATGATTGGAGGGTGTGGCATGTGCGGTCGAGATTTATGCTGTAGCACCTTTTTGATTAATTTTGAACCAATTTCGATCAAAATGGCCAAAGAACAAAATCTGGCATTAAACTCTGCCAAAATATCGGGAGTATGCGGTCGATTGATGTGTTGTTTATCTTATGAATATGCTCAATATAAAAAATTGATTTATCAACTTCCCAGAAAAGGGAGTAAAATTCTTACTCCCCATGGTCTGGCGAAAATTATCGAAATTGATATCTTTCGAGATATGATTCGCCTGGAACTTGAAGACGGGAAAGAGATATGTATAAATGAAGAAGAATACAATCGATTCTTTTTATGATTCCAATCCTGTGAAGTCATCAATAAGAGACATTGAAGGTGGTGAAAGCGAATGAGCGAGGCGCTAGTACAAAGTACAACCTGGTATCAGAATTTGACAGCTGAAGAAGAAAGGGCTTGGTTTGAGAAGCAGATTCAACAGTGCGATAAAGAAATCACTCGTTTTGCCTGCCATATTGCTGGAAATATGGAAAAAGCGAAAGATCTCGTCCAGGAAGCATTTTTGAGAGCCTATAAATATCGTCATAGTTATAACGAAAAATATCCATTTCGAAATTGGTTATATGCCATTCTTTTGAATATTCATCGACATAATTGTAAGAAAGAAAAATTTTATAAAACTTTTATCCCCTGGAAAACCTCGGATGACGAAGAACAGGATGCATGGGATTTCATCGAAAGTGATGATGAAGGCCCAGAAGTGAAAACCCTCAAAAAGCAATTGGTCGTCGATATCGAAAAATCGATTCAAAATCTTCCTTTAAAAATGAGAGAAGTGATCGTTTTGTGCGATGTGTTGGGATACTCTTATGATGAAGCCAGTGAGGTCGTGAGTTGCCCATTGGGGACGATTCGATCTCGTCTCCACCGAGCACGTCGTCAGGTTAAAAAAGATCTTGAAAAGATATATGGAGAAGATTTATTAACTTCATGGAGATGAAAATGATGGATTGCTCCCGAATCAAAAATAAACTCTCAGCATATCTCGATGGTGAATTACCGGAAGAAGACATCCGGGAGGTTCGACGGCATCTCTTTGTATGTTCCGCGTGTGAATCGGAACTAAACAAACTTCGGAATCTGAAAGGAATGATGGGAAGACTCAACGAATCTTTCCACCCGAACGCTTCCTATGTCCTGGATATTGATCGCATTCAATCGCGGATTTATTCCTACCGTATGAAAGAAATAGTGATGCTTTCGGTCATCGCGAGTATTATTTTTCTTATTTTTGTATTTGTTCTTCCCACTTACAAAAGTACCCTCATTGGAATAAACACCGAAACCTCTTTAGGAGAAATTCATCGGAATTTGACCGGTGATAGCTATGATGTTCCCAAAACCTCGGGGAGAGTCGTCGTCAATTATTTAAAGCAGGTATCCAGTGACAGGTAATGAATAAATTTTTTGTTGTGATTGTGCTGATAGCGGTCATATCCTCTTTTCTCGGTTCCTACTCATCTCATGCCCGGATATTGAGTCCCGAAGAAAGCCGACAGTTTTTAAAACGTATTATTCATAATAGTACTTCCCATAGTTATTGGGGGATATGGAAATTAACCAATTATGCCGACGATAATGACAGCATACTCTACGAGGTTGTCTATGTTCCTCGTTATGGTTTTGGATGGATCAACCTGAATGATCCTCGTCATTATATCATCGGTGATGGAACATACCGTTTTATTTATGATGCGGATCGGCAAATGATTTCTGCTGTCTATCCTGGTTTTGATCTCCCTTTTCTTCCTTTAGGTGAAGACAATATTGATGTTTTGATAACCAATTATCTCGTTAATCTTGAAGACAATATCGCGTTGATCATTTCTCGCGAAAGTGGGCAGGTTGTCAAATCATTCGAAATGGACGATAGTGAATCACTGGTGAGCCAGACCTATTATTCAAATGATGGCCGAGTGATCAAACAGGGAGAATATATTTATCGTATCGACCATCCAGATGACACTCAAATCGAAAAAATTTATCAAGTGATGGTGCAGGTGATTCAAAAGAAAAATGCTTTTCCGGAAATTCGTTTCAACCGAAAACGCATGCTCACCCCTCGTCTTCTTCCTCCGGGGTATTCTTTACGACGATCTTATCTGATTGATGGTGAACAAGGGAAAATGTATCAGATGGTCTATAGTGATGGGATTAATTTCTTTTCACTTTTCCAAAGCCTTGCTCTTTTCCCTTCTGATCTCCCTGGGTTGCTGAAAAGAACTATTATAAAAAAAGATGGAGAATTGACAACTCTCATCGGTGAAAAAAAAGGGCATCGAATGTTTTTGGTCGGGAATCTGAGCAGTGAAGTCTTAAGTGAAATTTTTGATTCCATATCTGCAGATGGAGGTTGATAATATGTTTAAAAAAAAGAAAGTATTCTTATGTATTGTAACCGGTTTCTTTCTGGCGACTCTACTTACCGGAAGTGCCCTATCCGCTGTTCCTGTCATTCCTGAGGGGAATACTGTTTTCGCCGATATCGTCGATAGGGTGAGCCCGGCAGTAGTCTACGTCGACACCCTTTCCTATACCACCTATCGGAATCCTTTCGTACCCTTTTTTGATGATCCTTTTTTCAGAGATTTTTTTGATTCACTCCCACAGCCAAAAGAGCGTAAAGTACCGCAAAAAGGCCTGGGTTCTGGTTTTATCTTTCGACCCGATGGCTATATTATTACCAATGAACACGTTATTCATGGCGCCGAGCAAATTAAGGTCACTTTACAGGATGGGAGGCAATTTAATGGAAAGCTTATCGGCTCTGATCCGCTGACCGACATTGCGGTGGTGAAGGTGGATGCAACCGATCTTCCGACCCTCACTCTTGGTGATTCCGATAGTGCCCGGGTAGGAGAGTGGGTGATTACCATCGGGAATCCCTACGGCCTCTCTCATACAGTCACCGTGGGTGTATTGAGTGCGAAAGGCAGACCGATTTATTCGGGGGATTCAGGAAGGGAATATGAAAACTTTCTCCAGACTGATGCTGCCATTAATCCCGGGAATAGCGGTGGTCCACTCCTGAATATCAAAGGAGAAGTCATTGGTATCAATACCGCTATTCTTCCCTATGCGCAGGGAGTCGGTTTTGCCATACCGATTAACCTGGCCAAGACCTTACTGGATCAATTGATTCAAACCGGTAAGGTGGTTCGTTCTTGGTTGGGGGTCTTTATTCAAGATTTAACTCCGGAGATGGCTCAGCAATTTGGATTGAAAGAGGCCAAGGGAGCCTTAGTAGCCGATGTGATGCCTAACAGTCCAGCATCGGATGCAGAAGTAATGCGGGGCGACGTTATTTTGAAGGTCGAAAACCAGGAAATTACTGATACCAAATCTTTGCAGTCGACAATACGCGCTCTAAAGCCTGGAGTAAAAATAACCCTATCGGTGTGGAGAAACGGGAAAATGATTGATGTAAAAGTCACCCTGGATGAGCTTCGACCAGAAGGGTTAGAATCCACCACCGTTCCGGTTGATCTCAAGCTGGGTCTCGAGGTTCAGGAAATTAATCCGGAGTTAGCCGAACGCTTTGGTTTGAGGCAAACCACTGGCGTGGTGATTACCCAGGTCAATTCCGGGAGTCCGGCTGACCAGGCACTGCTCCATCCCGGCGATGTGATACTTCAACTCAATCGCCGAGATATCAGGACTCTCAATAACTGGTATGATTTGCTCCAGACAGTAAAACCGGGTGATACCATTCTCCTCCTTATTCGTCGGAGGGAACGAACCTATTTTGTGCCAGTGAAGACCGAAGAACAACAATAATTGACCGTATGAAATCTACCATCGAGTGGGGCACACTCTATCTTTGCCCCACTCCTATTGGAAATTTAGACGATATTACTCTTCGAACCATTCGGGTTCTCAATCAAGTTGATCTCATTGCCTGTGAAGATACTCGGGTATCGATAAAACTACTCCACCATTTATCGATAAAGAAACCCATGATTTCTTTCCATGCCCATAACATCGAATCTGCTCTTGGTAAAATTATCCTTCATCTAAAAGAAGGGAAGCAGGTAGCTTTGATTACCGATGCAGGTATGCCGGGAATTCAGGATCCGGGTATGGAAATTATTCAAGAATTGGTCAAAGAGCATATCAATTTGGAAGTGCTCCCTGGTGCTTCCGCTGTTCTTCCCGCGGTCGTCTATTCCGGTTTTTCAGCCCACGGCTTCATCTTTTTAGGATTTCTTCCTAAAACTGGTCAAATGAGGAAAAAATCCCTGCAGCAGGCGCTCTCTCTCATCCAGGCAGTGGTTCTCTATGAATCACCCAACCGGATATTATCCACTCTCCAGGAGATCCAATCGTATATTGGAGAAGAACGTCAGATCGTTCTTTGTCGGGAACTCACCAAAATATATCAGGAAATCCTGCGCGGATCTGTTCCCGAAATCATGGAACAATTATCCCGAAATCATATCATCCGCGGTGAAATCGTTGTGGTTATCGAAGGAAACACCAAAAATGAAGAAATCATGTCACTTTCTGCGATAAAATGTATTGAGTATTTCTGGAAAAAAGGATATTCTGCGAAAGACATTGTTGAGCTCACCAGTCATATCTTCGATTTGAAAAAAAATGCCGTAAAAAGAGAATTGGAAAAAATTATGGAAACGGGCGGTTGGGTTCAGGGGACATGAAATACCAGCATAAGCCAATTGTAAACCATATATTAAACTCTTTTCATACTCTCACCATTTGATTGATTTTATGTTTTAAAATTGGTTTAATGAATTCGACACAGGGGGTGTTGAGAATCAAAGTTCGCCGAGAGACTGCTGAAATCATTTTGTTTTTGATTGCACTCTCCTCGCTTCTCTTTTTAGTAGGTATCATCATTGTGCTTTTTAAGGAAGGATTGCCAACTTTTCGGGAAATTTCATTTTCTCAATTTTTATTTGGAAAACGATGGTATCCGACCTCTGATCCCCCCCAGCTGGGCATACTTCCCCTTCTTCTTGGATCACTTTGGGTCACTGCGGGTGCTTTAATTTTTGCTATTCCCTTAGGACTTTTTTCAGCGATTTTTTTAGCCGAACTCTGTCCCAAAAATTTGAAAGAGTTTTTAAAGCCGGTTATCGAAATGTTAGCCGGTATCCCCTCTGTCGTCTATGGTTTTTTTGGGATGGTGATTCTCGGTCCACTGTTGAAAGATCTTTTTTCTTTACCAACTGGTCTGACTGCTTTCACGGCATCGGTTATTTTAGGCATTATGGCTATCCCTTCAGTAGTAAGTATAGCCGAAGATGCTTTGAGTTCAGTACCAAAAAGCTATCGCGAGGCTTCTTTTGCAGTAGGAGCCACCCACTGGGAAACCATAAAAAAGGTAATTTTGCCAGCGTCAATTTCCGGTTTGGGAGCAGCAGTAGTGCTTGGTGCCGGCCGAATCATCGGTGAAACCATGACCGTTTTAATGATTGCCGGAGGTTCAGCAGTCATTCCCACCAGTTTTTTCCAACCGGTTCGAACCATGACGGCGACTATAGCTGCTGAGATGGGAGAAGCACCGGTGGGAAGCCTCCACTATCAGTCTCTGTTTGCTATCGCTATAGTCCTTTTTATGATCACTCTTTTTTTAAATATTTTAGTCGATCGTTGGGCGCATAAATATCATTCCCGGGTGAGATAACGTGAATTTGCATCTCAGAAGAAAATAT
The DNA here is from genome assembly GCA_964434845.1 of uncultured Atribacterota bacterium. Taxonomy (GTDB): domain Bacteria; phylum Atribacterota; class Atribacteria; order Atribacterales; family Atribacteraceae; genus CAYSWT01. Next base: position 10,970 of record CAYSWT010000020.1, read on the forward strand.
TTAACCCAGAAAATCTGGTTTTTCATCTTTTCGCTTTCCATGATCATAATCTGTTTTGCCATGGGATTTATTATTTATTTTCTGGTGGTACGGGGATATAAGGTTATCACTTGGACATTTCTAACCGGTATGCCATCTCGAGGAATGACCGAGGGCGGGATATTCCCAGCCATCGTTGGAACCTTTTACCTCATTATCGGAAGTATTACGGTTTCTCTTCCCTTAGGAGTTTTTTCTGCAGTTTATTTAGAGGAATATGCCAAACCATCACCAATTATTGACTCACTCCGTTTGGCAATCCATTGCTTAGCCGGTGTTCCCTCGGTTGTTTTCGGATTGTTCGGTTTGGGGATATTTGTGAAACTATTTGGTTTTGGTGTTTCTCTCCTGTCCGGATCGTTGACTCTCGGGATTATGGCATTACCGATTGTGATCACCTCGGTGGAAGAATCTTTAAAAACGGTTCCGCTTTCTTTTCGTGAAGCATCTCTGGCATTAGGTGCAACCAAATGGATGACTATCCGGCGAGTTATTCTTCCGGCGGCACTCCAGGGAATACTAACCGGACTCATTCTGGCGGTCGGACGGGTCGCAGGCGAAACAGCTCCCATATTATTTACTGCAGCTGCTTTTTATGCTCGAGGCCTTCCTCGTTCCATTTTTGATCGAGTACTGGCACTTCCTTATCATATCTATGGTCTGATGACCGAAGGAACCCGACCTGAGAAACAAGTGCCAATTGCATATGGAACAGCCCTGGTTCTCTTAGTGCTGGTTCTGGGGGTAAATTTTCTGGCAATATATCTGAGACGCCGATCAAGATCGACCAGAAAGTGGTGAAAGTATGGATGAAGGGAAATTAAAAGTCCTTAATTTCGAAGTCTTTTTTGGTGAAAAGCAAATATTACATGAGATCAGTATGCATTTTTTGAATAATAAAGTCACTGCAATTATTGGACCTTCTGGTTGCGGGAAAACAACCTTGTTGCGAAGTATCAATCGCATGAACGATTTTATTGAAAGTTTTTCTACGCAGGGTGAAATCATTTTCGATAATCAGAATATATATGGAGAAGGGGTTGATCCTGTGGTATTGCGGCAGCGGATCGGTATGGTTTTTCAGCGACCGAACCCCTTTCCAAAAAGTATATTCGAAAATATTGCCTATGGATTACGAATTCAAGGATGGAGGGATCGTCACCAGATAGCAGAAAGGGTGGAAAAAAGCCTCCGATCCGCGGCGTTATGGGATGAAGTGAAAGATCGCCTGAACACTTCAGCATTTGATCTTTCGGGTGGGCAACAACAGCGACTGTGTATCGCACGTGCAATAGCCGTCGAGCCCGAGATTTTACTCATGGATGAACCGGCTTCCGCATTGGATCCGATAGCGACAGCCCGGATTGAAGAATTGATCAAAGACTTAAAAGAAAAATATACCATCATCATCGTCACCCATAACATGCAAGAAGCAGCCCGGACATCGGATTATACCGCCTTTTTACTATTAGGTCATTTAATTGAATACGGACCAACGGATCAAATCTTTACTAACCCCCAAAAGAAAGAGACCGAAGAATATCTTACGGGTCGCTTCGGTTGATCGGGAGGTAAACACTATGAGATTTAATAAGACCTTTTTATGGTTGATATTGTTTTTTCTTTTTATTTTCGTCATAAACCTTGCTGCTTTCGCCCAGGAAAAACCAAAAGTCGCTGTTTTACCCTTTTCGATGCGGGAGAGTAATGATGGATATATCGGGTATTACCTCCGAGACCTGTTAAAAAATGCCATTGATGATACGGGATTAGTCGAAGGGGTGGATTCGATCACAGTAGATGAGGTTTTGCGTGATGCCAAAACCCCCCGGGATGTTGCTCTGGTGCAATCCATGGCTCAAGTTTTGGGGAAAAGGATGGGCTGTGATTATCTCTTGAGTGGAACTTATCGCATTCGTCAACTTGGTGGTCAGGAGCGGCTGGTGGTGAGCGCCCGTCTCTTCCAAATGGGTAAGGAAGGATATGTCGATTTTAAAAGCAATCTATTTGACATTCTTTCCCCAGATGAGTTTCGGAACTATTTTCTCCCTGATATCATAAAAGCCCTTGGCTTAGATTTAACCGGCTCGATTTCTCCTTTCTCCTACGATCCCAACGCGGTATTTCCTCTTTATCAGGGAGTTGAAAAAATGGATGAAGCACTTCGTACTTACGGTGATGCCCAATTTCCCGATAAACCTCTTTGGAAAGAAGCCTTTACCCAGGTTCAAAAAACCATTGATTCTGTCCCTGAATATCTTGATTCCTATTATTATCTGGCCTATATGTACCAGAAAACCGGGTGGTTGGCAAAAGAGGTTGAAACCTGGACTCAGTATATCGAGCTGCTGAAAAAATCAGATGGAGGGCAAAGAACCATTCCCGTTGCAGCCCGGGCTTACCTTCGTTTGGCATATTCATATGTTTCCCAAAAAAAATATGATATGGCGATTCAGAGTCTCAGCGATGCTCTCGTTTTAAATCCCGAATTTGCTGAGGCGTATTTTTTATTGGGAAAAGTGTCTTATGAGAAAGGAGATTCTTCTCAGGCTCAGGAATTTTGGAATAAAGCCTACTTTTTGGACCCCACCTTGAAACAGGCTCAATACTTTGCCAGTGAAGCCGGGAAAGCGGCGACTTATGGAAAAGATGCTTATGAGTCCTATCGGACTGGATATACTTACTATGCCAACGGTGATCTCAAAACCGCTGAAGGATATTTCCGAACCGCAGTCAAACTCAATTCGGAGATGAAAGAAGCACAGTACTGGTTGGGGCGGACTCTTTATGATTTGGGAAAATTAGAGGAAGCCGAAGTGACCTGGAAGAAAGTCATCGAAATTGATCCGTTTGATAGTCAGGCGAAACGGTTTCTAGAAAAAACTATACAGGAAAGACAATATGGAAGAAGCGCGCTTGCCTCTTTTCGCAAAGGTTATGAGCTGTATGAGGAGGCGAAATACGAGGAAGCCATTCCATACTTTGAAAAGGCACTTCGGGAAAATCCTCGTTATCCGGATGCTCATGAATATTTAGCTCGTTCGTATTACCTACTCGGTCAAAAGGAGAAATATTTGAAAGAACGGGAGAAAAGTGTTGAGTTATTAGAGCAACCTGCTGACAAAGCCTGGCAATATTATCAGATCGGATACGAGCTTTTCTCTTGGGGTGAGAAAGCTAAAGCCATCGATTATCTGTTAAAAGCGGTGGCGGTTCTGCCTCATTTTCCCGAAGCCCATCTTCTATTGGGTGATCTGTATGGGAGTCTCAACCAATGGGCTCAATCAGCCGAACATTATGTTCGAGCGAAAGAGGGGATCAACGGGGAAGATCGAGCCTCGGTTTTGTGGGGTGCCAGTGTGGCGTTCATTCAGTTGGAAAGATGGGATGATGCCTATGAGTTTCTTAATGAGCTGGTTCGGGATTATCCCTATGCTAATTTTATCGAAGAGGCAGAATCACTCCGGATTGAAGCCATGGTAAAAAAAGGGTTGTACCGGGATGCTCGCTTGGGCGTTCAACAATTTCAGCTCCGCTTCCCGTCAGGTCGCTACCGGGAACGGGTTCAGTTTTATTATGCCTTCAGTTTTTATCAAGAGAAATTGTGGAACGAAGCCACCAAAGCCCTGGAAGCTTTCATAAAAAATTATCCACAAAGCCAATACCAAAAAGAGGCATTAGAAGCCTTGGGGTATGCCTATCGGAATTTGGGTCAAGATGAAAAGTCCCAAACCTATTTTTCTCAGATCGAGGGCGGGGGAAACACCTTCCTAATCGCTGATACCTATTACCGGCAAAAAGATTGGCAGAAAGCGATGACGTCTTTTTTGAATTATCTGAAAACCAATCCTCAGGGAAAATATATAACTGAAGCCCGGTTGAAATTAGCGTCGTGTTATCTGGAAACGAATCAAATTGCGCCAGCGGAAAAAATCATGACGGAAATAGTCGCTTCGCTTGATCCGAAATTCACCCAGGATTATTTACGACTGACAATTAAAGTTGCTTATCAAAAAGGGGATTGGAAAAAAGTAGTGGATGGTGTGACCCAGTTGCAAAAAGAAATTGGGGCACTTGATGAAGAATATTTATACCTCTTAGCTTGGTCACAGGTCAAACTGGGAAATGAGGAAGGAGCAAGAGAACTACTGATGAAAGCAGGAAAGGATCCTGATGAAATTCTGTCTGATCCCGAGATAGAAAAAATAAAAGAAGCGGCTGATACCCTTCAAAAAGGAAATTATTCAGAGGCAGTCAAACTATTGAAAGAAATGATTTCCAGTGGAGTGAAGCCTGAAAACACATCGACCGTCAATTTCTTATATGGAAAAGCATTATACCAGAGTGGCGATTTAAATAACGCTTACGATTATTTACAAAAAGCAATAACGGCCGATGGGAAAGAGTATCTTCAAGAAGCATATTTTTATCTGGGTGATATTGCTTACAAAAATGAGAAGTGGTCAGATGTGGTGAAATGGTATCAGTATTTATACGACCCGAATAACCCGGATCTTCTTTGGAGACTGGCCATATCACTCCAAAAAACCGGAAAAACCGAGCAGGCGGTAACGATTTTTAAACAATTGAGAGGAAATGCAACTTATGCTGAAAAAGCTGGCATGATAGTCCTCGAGGAGCTGTATAACCAGAAAAAGTATCAGGACTTTTTAACCGAAGCCAAAGTCTTTATCGCTGCATATCCCAATGAAAACCAATTGGAAAAGATTCTCTATATGGCGATCTGGGCTGCCTATTATTCTGGAAAGACCGCCGAAGCCCTGGAACGTATTGTTGAGTATAATACCCAATACCCTCAAGGGCAGTATCGAGATGAATTGGAATCACTCTCGGTCGATTTGATGATCATCGAGAAAAAATACCAGGCCGCTCTCCCCATTTTAACCGAATTAGAAAAGAAGCTCAGTGGTGAAAAATTGGAATACACCTGGTATCGTATCGGGAGTGTTTATCTCAAGATGGAGAAATACGATCGAGCTGTATTTTATTTTGAGAAATTATTAAATAATTTGCAGGGAAAATATTTTACACGTGGTGGGTATTTAATGGGTGTCTGTTTGGAATATCTGGAGCGACCACAAGAAGCCTTGAAATTCTATGAACAGGTTGTTCAAAGTGGTAAAAAGGATGAATGGGTTGATAACGCCCAGAAAAGAATCAGTCTATTGACTGAGGGATGAACAGGGGATACACTTATGCTGATTCTTCGTCCACAACGCAGGAGGTTTTAATTGATGCAGATATTTACCGTGATCACCAAGGGTGGATACGTCATGTATCCCATCGTTGCTTCATCGATTGTTTTCCTGGCGGTTTTTATCGAGAGATGGTATGTCTTACGGTATTCGAAGGAAAAAGTTAAAAGGTATTTGAGATCATTACGTAAGGCGGTTACCCAAAGGGACCTTCGGGGTATTATCGATACCAGTCAAAAAAATCCGGGACCGGCATCGCGAATTATCATGGCTGGAATAAAAAAATATCTTAATGGAACGCCTCAGGAAGCTAAAGAGGCAATGGAAACCATCGCCATGCAAGAATTTCCTTATTTTGAAAAACGTTTAGGAATATTGGTTACTATCGCCAGTATCGCCCCGTTATTAGGACTTTTGGGAACGGTGACCGGCATGATTCGAACATTTAATGTCATTGCTGCTGTTGGTGTCGGAAAACCGACGGAAATGGCAGGTGGAATTTCCGAAGCTCTGATTACGACTGCTGCTGGCTTATCAGTTGCCATACCTACTGTTATCGCTCATTATTATCTTTCTCAGATTTCAGAAAGTATTATTAATGATATCGAAAAAGCAAGTTCCGAAGTACTGGATTTAATCGAGGAACTGAGATGCTCCAATGGAACTGAACAACTGACCGCTGAGGAAGCCCAAATTGAAGAAGGAGTTGAGGAGAATGTTCCAGTTTCGGCAAAAGAGACAGAGGCGCCAGCCTGAGATTAACCTCACTCCTTTAATTGATATTGTGCTCCAATTAGTGATTTTCTTTGTGGTGACGACCACCTTTATCAGCATGGAGAGCGGAGCCAAGGTAAATCTCCCGTCAGCTGATTTTTCTAAAATCGAAGAAGCCAAGACGATTACCATAACCATAACTGAAAACAATATGATTTACATCAATGGTGCTCTGGTAGATGATAAAGAGCTTCCATCAGCAGTAGTAGTGGCCTTGCGGAATGATCCTGAAGCGACGGTTATTATTGAAGCGGATAAACGGGTTTTGCATGGGAAAGTCGTTTCTATCATGGATATTCTCAAAAAAGCCGGTGCTGAAAAAATTGCTATCGCCACCCAGCCGACTAAAGAAGAGGAATAATGAATAGATTTTTTATTAATGAAAAGAAGGTTTGGACATTTTCTTTAACCTTGTCGGTTATTATGAATATTTTCATTCTGGCTGCAATATCGATATATTGGCTTTCGATGAAATACGAACCCCAACCGAAGGAGGAGCTGATTACCATTCAGCTATTGGAGATTCCTGCACCGCGTAAACCGGTTACGACTATTCCCCAAAAAGAAGAAGTGAATGTCGCTGAGCTCAATCCTCTGAAAGACATTCGAAATGAAGTACCGATAAATGAACCTCAGATTAAAAGTGATATCGCTACCGAATTAAAGCAGAAAAAAGAACAAGTGTCGGTACCTAAACCACCAGTCAATCTCCCCGATTCGGAGATGATTTCTGAAAAAGGCTCTCCCTCGGGAGCCAAACTGGTCAATCCCGGCGCAGAAATCAATGTTCCCGACAACTTGAAATGGCAAGGTGTCGAAGCTGAAAACACCATCAAGGGTCAATTCGAAAATGCTGGTCAATCAACTCGACTTGCTCATCTGGCTCAAGAAGGAGCTGATCGTATTGACAGTACGGTTGGTGAAACACTGGCTACCGGTGAATTGATCGCTCCGACAGGATTGATCGATAAAAAGTCCCCGTTTTCGAAACGACCCATCTCAGTGATCATTGAAAATGCACCGGCAGCTCGTCCTCAATCTGGACTCAGCAAAGCGGATATTACTTATGAAATCATGGCCGAAGGTGGAATTACTCGCTTTTTAGCCATTTATAATGAAGGGGTGGCTGATAATGTGGGTCCAATCCGGAGCGCCCGTCCCTATTTTGTTATGAAAGCGGCGGAACATAATGCAATTTTTGCTCACGCCGGCGGGAGCGTCGAGGCGTATGTCTATATGAAAGAAATGAATGTGGATACCATTGACGAATTTAAATTTTTTCAAGCCTTTTGGAGAAGTAAAGATCGTAAGGCTCCTCATAATCTCTATACTTCAGTAGCGAATTTACGTAGCCAGGCTCAATTGCTTGGGTATAACAAACCGGTGAAGGGCGGAGGATTTCTGATTCGTACCCCCCAGGAGGCGTTGGGAACCGAGGAGGCATCCAAGGTCGAGATTGTCTATGCTGGCGATTATAGAGTGAAATTTACTTGGGATGCCATCAATCGGGTCTACCGGAGATACATCAATGATAAACCTCACATTGATTCTTTGAATGGTCAACAGATTACGACTACAAACATAATTATTCAGGTGACAGAACAAAAAGTGAAGGATAAAGAAGGACGGATTGAAATTACCTTTGTTGGTAAGGGTACTGGATGGATTTTACTTGATGGCAAAGTTGCTCCGATTCGGTGGGAAAAGAATTCCTTGGGAGACAAGACCCGTTATTTTTATGCCGACGGGAGAGAACTCAAGATTAATCCGGGAAACCTATGGATTGAAGTCGTGAGCACTCAAAACAAGGTGGTGATGTGATGTATAAAATATTGTTTTCCATTGGTCAATTTCCTGTCTATTCTTATGGAGTCTTTTTAGGGATCGCTTTTCTAATTGGTATCTATTATGCATCACGACGAGCTCAGAAGTATGGAATCACTCCGGATGCGGTGGTTGAGGTGAGTGTGCTCTGCATTTTTGGAGCCATCATTGGATCACGGCTGGTATTTGTCGCACTCAATTGGGAGATGTATAAGGATAACCTGATTCATATTTTTCTGGTTCGCGAAGGTGGCCTGACCTTTTACGGAGGACTTCTGGGTGCTATTCTATTGGCAATTCCCTACATTCTTTATAAGAAATATTCATTGCCCGCCTTATTCGATGTCTGCACGCCGGCCATTGCCCTGGGATATTCCATTGCTCGCATCGGTTGTTTTCTCAACGGGTGTTGTTATGGTCGGGTGTGTTCTTTTTCGACGTTCCCCTTAGCGGTTCATTTTCCCTCATTGGAAGGTTGGAGATACCCGACTCAACTATACTCATCAGCGTATTCCTTCATCATATTATTTATTCTATTGAAGTTAGAAAAACGCAAAGTTTTCCGCGGTGAGTTATTCCTCGATTATCTCTGGTTGTATGGTATCGCTCGTTATTTAATTGAGTTTGTTCGAGAAGAGCCATTTTCAGTCTTTGGAATCATGACTCCGGCTCAGTTTGCTTGTGTTTTCATAATCCTTTTTGCACTCATTGTGCGTGAGATACTGAAAAGATATGCCCTCCGACGATCTCAGAGCCAGCCTTGAGGATTATTTACAGTTTCTATATTGGGAAAAGAGGGTGAGCGATAATACTATTCAATCATATGAGCAAGATATTGAGTGGTTCTGTCAGTATTTAGATAAGAAAAAAATTTTTTCTTTTCAAAAGGTAAATCTGGATGTTCTCGAAGGATTTTTACGGAGTGAATCGAGGCGAGAAATCGCACCAACCTCGCTCGCCCGAAAAATTTCCGCATTACGAACCCTATTTCAGTATTTGGTTCGGGAGGGAATCGTGCCCGAAAATTTTGCTAAACTCATCGATTCCCCTCGTATTCAAAGAAAAATACCTGAGATATTAGATGAGCAGGAGATTGAATCACTGCTTCGCACCCCCGACATTACCAAGCCCCTTGGTCTTCGTGATAAAGCCATTTTGGAGGTGTTGTACGCCAGTGGATTACGGGTGAGCGAATTGACATCCCTCGAATTTTCTCATCTTGACCTGGATAATGCCATGCTTCGTCTCTGGGGGAAGGGATTTAAAGAAAGAGTGGTTCCTTTCGGAGAGGAAGCCAAAGACGCCTTACTTGGATATTTTCAAGGGGGGAGAGAACATATCTTAAAGGGGCAGACCAGCCGGTATATTTTTATCGGACCTTCAGGTCATGCTCTCACCCGACAAAACATATGGTCGATGATAAAAAAATACGCCCGTAAGGCGGGTATTATCAAGCGAATTTCTCCCCACACCCTCCGCCACACCTTTGCAACTCATCTTTTGGAAAACGGTGCTGATTTGCGGGTTGTTCAGGAATTTTTAGGGCATTCTGATATTGTGACTACTCAAATTTATACTCATATCAGCCGTAAGACGTTGCGAGAAGCCTATCTCCGGTCATTTCCGAGAAAATAATAGGCCGCTTTTTAGGTATAAATGAATCTTCGCAAAAATGCTACTCCTAAAGAATAAAGGAGTCATATTTAAAAATTGGGATGAGGTGATTTCATGGAAAATTTACGCTTAAAAATCGAAGAAAGCGCTCAGTTTATTCGAGAAAAAATCGATTTTTCTCCGGAAATCGGGATTATTTTGGGGACCGGCCTGGGAGCACTGGTGGATGATATTCAGATTGATCGAGTCATACCCTATGAAAGAATACCTCACTTTCCGGTTTCAACCGTTGAAAGCCACCAGGGTAATTTAATCTTGGGCGAACTATCGGGGAAAAAGGTGGTGGTCATGCAAGGCCGCTTCCATTATTATGAAGGGTATTCGATGAAAGAAATCGCTTTCCCGGTTTGGGTCATGAAAGCACTCGGTGCCAAAATCTTGATCGTCAGTAATGCCGCCGGAGGGATGAACCGGAATATGCGGCGTGCAGATTTAATGATCATTTGTGACCATATCAATCTTTTGGGTGACAACCCCCTCCGGGGTGCCCATGATCCGGAACTTGGACCGCGTTTTCCTGATATGTCAAACGTTTATGACCCGGAACTCAGAAGGCTCGCATTCCAAATTGCGGCTGAAAAAGGGATCTATGTCATGCAGGGTGTCTATGCGGCTTTGGCTGGTCCCAATTTCGAAACACCAGCCGAGTATCGCTACCTGATCACCATCGGCGCCGATGCGGTAGGCATGTCGACCGTCCCGGAAGTGTTGGTCGCCCGGCATGCCGGTATGAAAGTGTTTGGGGTCTCCTGTATAACCGATTTGGCGATTGACGGGGTGATCGAACCGGTCAGTCATGAAATTGTCATTCAGGCAGCTAATGAAGCTCAACCCAAACTCAGCCTGCTCATTCGGGAATTAGTGGGTCGAATCAATCTCGAATGAACCCGAATCTAATCATTGCCTTGCTGAGTTTTTCACCCATATCTGAAATCAGAGGATCATTGCTTTATTGGATGTCTCAGCCGGTGATCCCATTTTGGCAGGCTCTCCTGATATCGATGATATTTAATCTGCTTCCTTTTTTTGTGGTTATGTTATTGTTATCGACTATTCTCTCTTTTTTTCTACGTTTTCAATGGTTTAATTCCCTTTGGAATAAAGTGGTGGTCGGGACTCGGAAGAAGTTCCAAAAATATGAAAAATGGGAACAACTCGGATTAGCTCTCTTTATCGGTGTTCCGCTTCCAATTACCGGAGTGTGGACCGGTTCCCTGGTCTGTTTCCTGATGGGGTGGAGCATTAAAAAGTCTTTCCCCTATGTTTTATTGGGATTAATCATCGCTTCCACTCTTGTCAGTACGATTATCCTTTCCGGTAAAAGTATTATTTCCTTATTCTGATGTATGGCGTGGCAAGAGCAGCATGGCGGTTTATCCTCTGAAATGGAGAAAATAAAATGTTCAAAACCATCGAATGGAAAAATGATCGGATAATTTTTCTCGATCAAAAGAGATTGCCCTTGGAAGAAAAATATGTCGAGACTGATGATTATCGGGTCATTGCCGAGGCCATACAATCGCTTCGTCTACGTGGAGCACCTCTCATTGGCGTTAGCGCCGCTTTTGGAATATGTCTTGGAGCAATAGAGGGATTACGGAATCATCCTGATCACTATTATCAATTTCTTGAAAGCGTAGATCAATCCTTACGGATTACCCGCCCGACGGCTGTGAATCTTTTCTGGGCTTTAAACCGGATGAAAGAAGTATGGAAGGATGCCGAGGAACAAAGGTTGGTTCCAGAGAGGTGTACCGAACGATTAATACAAGAAGCGATGCTCATTCATGAGGAAGATAGTCGAATCAATCAGCAAATTTCCCAACATGGTGCCCGACTCATTGAAAACCATAATAAGATATTGACTCACTGTAATGCTGGAGCCTTAGCCTGCAGTGCTTGGGGAACGGCTTTGGGAGTTATTTATTGGGCAGTCGCACAAGAAGGAAAATCAGTCGTGGTGTATGCTGATGAAACCCGGCCGCTCCTCCAAGGGGCGCGCCTGACCGCTTTTGAACTCTTAAAAAACGACATTCCAGTCACTCTCATCACCGACAATATGGCTGGATACCTGATGGCGAAAGGCCAGGTCGACAAGATTATCGTGGGAGCTGATCGAATCGCTCTTAATGGAGACACCGCCAACAAGATAGGAACCTACTCACTGGCGGTTTTGGCGTCCTACCATAAAATTCCCTTTTATGTAGCGGCACCGCTTTCCACGGTAGACGAACACCTCCTCAGCGGAAATGACATTCCGATCGAGGAGAGAAAGCCGGAAGAAGTGCTTCATTTATACCAAGAACGAACTGCTCCGATTGGGGTTGAAGCCTGGAATCCTGCCTTTGACGTCACCCCCAATCAACTGATCCGTGCCATCATTACCGAAAAAGGGATTCTCTATCCCCCGTTTGAGAGAAAACTGGCTCAACTGAAACAAGCAGACATTCATGCTTAAGTATCGCGGTCTATCCTGGAAA
>CAYSWT010000021.1:0-22666 GCA_964434845.1 uncultured Atribacterota bacterium
TAAAAATCTATTGCGTCGAAGTTTTCATTGTCATATGGTGCTGCGAAGCAGCATGAGGGTCTATCCTGGAAAGACAGTGACGAGTAACGAGTGATCAGTGATGAGTTATGAGTGAGTTGTGAGTCGGAAAACGAATTCTCAGGATAACGGCATAAAGATACCCACCCAGTCGATTAGCGACACCCAGTTGATAAAAGAACCTTAGAATATGCTACACTTTAGGATACGAAATACTATTAAATGGAGGGAAAAATGGATATTCCAGTCATTTATTTCAACAAAACCGGTTCACAAAATACCGATTTAACCTTACAGGCAGTTCGAAAACGATGCCTTGATTTGGGAATTCAGGAAGTGGTAATTGCCTCAACCCATGGGAATACTGGATTTAAAGCTCTGGAGATTTTCAATGGAACCAGTATTCAGATCATAGTGGTTGGGATTTCCTATTCTTATAGAAGTGAAGGGTGGGTTATGGACCCTGTCATTCGTCAACAATTAGAAGATTGTGGGGCAAAAGTCCTTATTTCACATCATGCTTTAGGTGATGATGTCAATGCCGGTATATCCGGTCAGGGAATATTTCATCCCAATCAGATTGTTGCCGAGACCCTCCGTCGTTTTAGCCAGGGAATGAAAGTTGCTGTAGAAATAACTATTATGGCAGCTGAAGCTGGATTGATTGGTACCGATCATGAGGTCATTTCCATTGGTGGGACCCATCAAGGAGCCGATACTGCAATTGTTGTGAAACCATCATACGCCAGAAATTTTCTTGATTTTGAAATACGTGAAATCCTGGCAAAACCTCGTAGTCCCAAGGAAGATTAATAGAACCATTTTACGAAGGAGCAATTGAAGATGAATGTTGTCGCTCTCTACGGCAGTCCTCGAAGAGACGGAAACAGCGATTCTATGTTGGACGTTTTTTTAGCAGAACGCAATTCAGATGACACTCTTATCAAAATTATCCCATCGGAATTAAACTTTAGTCATTGTCGTGGTTGCCGCCTTTGTGAAAAAACAGGGGTTTGCGCCATCAATGATGAAATGAATGGAGTAGCGGAAACGTTACTCCAGGCAGATCGGGTGATCATCGGAGCTCCAATATTTTTCTACAGTTTTCCAGCATCCCTAAAAGCACTCATCGATCGATCTCAGGTCCTTTGGTCACGGAAGTATCTTCTCAAGGAGGAAATGAAGCTCAAAAAAGGCTTTTTACTGGCAGTGGGTGCAACCCGAGGAAAAAAATTGTTCGAAGGGGTCATTCTGACCACTCGCTTTTTTTTCGACGGTTTCAACTGTGAATACCAGGGAGAGGTAGTCTTCCGCGGGTTTGATAAAAAAGCTGAAATTTCCAATTGCCTCCTTTGCTTGGATGAAATCAGGGGAGCAGCCCAACGGTTTTTTATGTCCTGATCCTAAACGAGCGAACAAGAGCAATTTGGAAATAGAGAATTAGTTCTGCAACGTCTGATGGCCGTTGATCATTGATCACTTTTATTATTTCAAACAGCTTTTATTAATTCCAAAAGCTCATTTCCCCTTGCGACCAATTCATTCATTTCGATCGTTGTTCCAATGAGCATCGCCAGCATCTCTTCCTGAATACCATGAAATCGCCAAGTGCAATGAAAAGAAAATCATCTTTATAATAATAATGGAGAACTTGACTTTGTTCATCTGGAAGGGTATTTTTTCAGCATGACATTTTGGTGATATCAGGAGGACAGAATGTGATCTTCATCCTCAATAAAAAACTTACCGAAAGTAATAAACAAACCATTTATCATAATTTTGAGAATAAAGGTTTACATATTTACTTTATTGATACCGAGAAAACCATTGCCATTACCGAAAAAAATATATTTCCTTCAGGTTTGATTGATCCATCATGGTTAGAGAGAACCATTGAAATTGATACACCATATCAATTAGCCAATCGGTTATTTAAACCGGAAGGAACTGTAGTTAAGGTGGGTTCGGTTGAAATCGGAGGGAATACCCTCACTATTATTGCCGGACCTTGTGCGGTCGAATCAGAAGAGAGGCTCTTTCAAACCGCTGATATTGTCAAACGTATGGGAGCCCATATGCTTCGAGGAGGCGCCTATAAACCTCGTACCTCGCCCTACAGTTTCCAGGGTTTGGAAGAGAAGGGATTGAAAATATTAGCTCGAGCTCGAGAAAAATTTAATTTACCAGTCGTCACTGAAGCCACCAGCCCCGAAAATGCCGACTTAGTTGCTCAGTATGCCGATGTTATCCAAATCGGAACTCGCAACATGCAAAATTTCGAACTCCTCAAAAAAGTTGGACGGCTTGGAAAGCCGGTTCTTCTTAAACGTGGGATGTCGGCTACCATTGAAGATTTGCTGAACGCAGCTGAATATGTATTGAGTTTGGGTAATTTCAATGTCATTCTATGCGAACGGGGAATACGAACCATCGAACGTTTAACCAGAAATACTTTAGATCTGACCGCGATACCGCTCATCAAAGATTTAAGTCATTTACCGATTATTGTTGATCCCAGTCATGGAACCGGTTTACGGGAAAAAGTCATTCCCATGGCTCGAGCCGCCGTTGCTTGTGGTGCCGACGGCATTACCGTCGAAGTCCATCCCGAACCAGAAAAAGCACTCTCTGACGGTCCTCAAAGCCTCTACCCTGATCAGTTCCGTAAATTAATGAATGATTTGGAAGTGATCAGCGTCTTGACCGGCAAAGAAATAACTCGAGAAAATTTTTCCCGAGATCGAATCGTCATTCCGTCGGCAAAAGCAGAACTTTCGACTCCGGTAGTTGCCTTTTTAGGTCAGGCGGGATCATTTAGCTCCCAAGTGGCTCGTAAACTCTTTCCAGGTCAAGTTCATTTTATTAACTGTACCAGTTTTCGCCAAATATTTGAAAAAATCGTTTCTCGATCTGCTACCCATGGTGTGTTGCCAATTGAAAATACCATTACCGGGAGCATCCATGGGAATTATGAGCTCTTTCTCGACTATCCGGATGTATTCATTATCGGGGAACGATTTATCCGTGTTTCACAGCACTTTGCGGTATATCCCGGTACTTCACGCGACACTATTCAAGTGCTCTTTGCTCACCCCCAGGGCTTTGCCCAGAGTAGCCGTTTTTTAGAATCGATGGAAAGCATTCGAATCATGAACGTCGGCAACACCGAAGAAGCTGCTCGCCGGGTTGCAGAATTTGGTCTGGGAGGGGCCTGCATCACCAGCCAGGAAGCGGTTGAAAAATATAACCTATCGGTGTTAGAAGAAGACATTGAAGACACCTTACGAAATTTTACTCGCTTTATCATTCTTGCTCGCTCATTTGAACCATCCCTCGATGACGATAAAGTGTCCTGTGTTTTTATTGTAAAAAATCAACCAGGTGCTCTATTTCAAATTTTGAAAATTTTTGCAGATGCTCAAATTAATATCGTAAAATTAGAATCGCGTCCAATTCCGGGAAAACCCTGGGAATATCTCTTTTATGTTGATTGGGAAGGAAATATTGTTGAGGAGAGATACCAAAGAGTCATCAAAATAGTAGAGGAACATGTTCTTTTTCTTCGCATTTTAGGAAGTTATAGAAATCTCTGGAAAAAATAATCAGTAGGGCTTGTCAAAATTAGAACAATCCGCTATGATATCAGAAATTTTCGACTGAACGGTCAGTTTAAAGGAGGAACTTGAATTGTGAAAAAGGTTGAAGAACTTATCACTAAGTATGCATGGCCGATATTCATTGTTACCATCGCTGTCACATTATTCTTCGGCTTTCAACTGAAAAATATGAAGATTGAAGATGACTTCACCAAATACGTCCCCGAAAGTGATCCCAATGTTTCCTTCTATAATTCTCTGGAAACAAAATTCACCAGTTTCCAGAAAAAATCGATGATTATCGCTCTCGAATTCGACGACCTTTTCACACCGGAAAGCATGAAAACCCTGGAGCAGATCGTCAATGAGGTGAGTAAAGTTTCTGAAGTTCGAAATGTGTCTGCACTCACCAATATGCCAAAGATTATACCTACTGAAGAAGGATTTAATGTCAAAGATGTAGTCGAAATCCTCCCTAAAACTGATGAAGAAGCTCAAAAATTGAAATCCGACTTACAAAAGGATGAACTCATATGGGGGAAAATGGTCACCGAAGACGGCAAAGCGACCATTGTGGCGATATCATTCTACAGCAATGTCGATGAGTACAAGGCAGTGGAAGCAGTCGAAAAAGTCGTGAACCCCCTTCAGGGGAATGCCCAGAAGATCATTTACTTTGGTCTGCCGGTGATCACAAAACAAATGGCGGTCGATGCTCGCCGGACCATCTCCATGATCACTCCCATTTCCGCCCTCGTTCTTTTACTCGTTCTTTTTTGGGGGTTCCGCACTTTTCAAGGGGTATTGCTCCCTCTCTTCATTTCGGTTTTTACCTCAATCTGGATTCTCGGTTTATCAGTTGTTCTCAACCGCCCTCTCAGCATGATCTCATCCGCTTTACCCATCATGATGCTTGCCCTGGTCACCGCTTATGGCATCCATTTCATGAATCGCTACTACGACTTTCGTCACCAATATTCGGGGAAGAAAGTCGTGGAACATACTGTAAGTTGGGTGTTCGTGCCAATTCTTCTTTCGGCAGTAACTACCCTTGGAGGCTTTTTCTCACTTATGACTGCCACTTTCCGTCCAGTAGCTGAATTTGGGTTGTATTCAGGCCTCGGAATTGCTTTTGGTTTTATCTTGGCGACCTTTTCTTTGGGGGCATTTTTAACCATTTTCCAACCCAAAAAAGCACCAAAACATTTTGATTTCGAAGAAGTCCAGAATTCAAATTCTCTTCTCAATAAACTGCTCAATTTTGTCTATCATTCTGTGGTGCACAAAAGAAAAACCGTGATCATAGTGGCCGTGGTGGTAATAATCATTTTAGGACTCGGCTTGCCTCTCATTCGGGTGGAAACCACGGTGAAAGCCAACATGGGGGAAAACAACCCGATTACCATCCTTCTCGAATATTTCAAAAATCGCTTCGGTGGGTCTGACTATGACTACGTTTATCTTAAAACAGAAGACGTGAAAAACCCTTTCATCCTTCGGGAAATGGTGAGAGCCGCTAAATTTGGCGAACAACTCTATGCTTTTCGTGATTCATCTTCCATTGCCAACTTCGTGATGAATTTGAATGAAGCGGTCGAAGGTCCTGGCTACAAAGCCATTCCCGACACACCAGAAAAAATCGGGAATCTCTGGCTCTACGCCAAAGGGAATAGTTATGTTGAAGGTCGCATCAGCAAGGACGAAAACGAGACTATTATCGAAGGAAGAGCGGTTGAGTCTACCTCCCAGAACTTGAACCAGGAAATCAAGAAGATGCAAGAGTTCCTGAGCTCACGTCCCAACCAAGTAAAGGCGGTGGCCATCGATAGTCTCGATGCCCAAAAGTATCTCGCTTCGACCATTGTGGAAGACATGCAAATCTTCCTCAACCAACCTCTCGAAAATGCTGAGACGGTGAAAGAGTCGGTTCTATCTATCATTCAAAAGCCGGTTTCTGATTTTGTGGCCAAAAACACCAGCTTAGCCGACGACGTTGCTAAGGGAGCATCTCTACAGATCCAGGACCTTGGGCTCACCGTGGAAGAGGTAGCACAGGCACTCAATACCTATTATTCCGATCCCAGCACTCGGACACTCGAAGAAATGCTCCAGAGCAATCTTTCTCTCGACGAAGGAACAGCGGAGTACTTAGCCGACACCCTTTCAACCTCGCTCGATGAATTAGGTCGAAAAGGGAAAATGAACGCCTTAAAAAGCGAAATGGAAAAAGTGACCGGAAGAGAGCTCAATGATGAGTTCCAATTCATCTTCTATGAAGTTCTCGACAGTGTGGTCTATATGCCCGCTGAAGACGGGGACATCACCGTTCATTATAATCTCACCGGTTCCCCTATCATCCAGAACACCATCAACAGCCGTTTCTTTACTGAACAGTGGAAGAGTATGTTGGTAGCTTTCCTGGTCATTTTTGGCCTCATCTTGCTCCAACTCAAAAACTTCAAACGCTCGGTTTTTGCCTACATCCCACTTATGCTCACCGTATACACCTCCTTTGGTATTATGGGCTATTTCCGGATTCCGCTCAATGTTGCCACCCTTATGGTAGCGAGCATTGCCATTGGCGCTGGAATAGACTACACTATCCATTTTATTTATCGTTGGAACCGAGAACTTGCAGTCGATCCGAAAACGGCTCTTTATAAGACCATTACCAGTACTGGTCGAGGCATGGTACTCAATTCTCTTTCAGTCTCATTTGGTACCTATGTACTCGCTTTTTCACCAGTGAGCATGATGCGGACCTTTGGAGCGCTCATTGCTACCATTCTCCTCGTAGCAGTCATCTATACACTCTTTTTGCTCCCGCTTTTGCTCTCCATCTGCGACCGGAATAAATTCCAGTGTGTCAACGATATGAAATGAAAAGAAATATACTAATTCAAAACTTTATAATGGAGAAAGAGGTTATCATCATGAAAAAAAACATTCTGAGAATTGTGCTCTGCGCTGTACTTTGCCTTGTTACTTACTGGAGCGCTTTTGCCCTTACCGCTGATGAAATTTTGGATAAAATTGAGGCTAAGCGAAGCATTAACACTACCCAGAAATCAATCGGCAAAATGACTCTGACCGATGAAAAAGGAAAACAGGAAATACGCGACCTGGTTATGTATTCGGTTGATGATTCTGAAAATACTCAAAATCGAGCTTTTATCTTCCGTTTTCTCAGCCCGGCGGAAGTAAAAAACGTCACCATGCTCAGCCTAAAAGACGGAGAAGAGATTTATCTCTACATGCCTGCTTTTAAAAAGGTACGACGGATCGCTGGTTCCAGTAAAAAAGAAAAATTCGCTGGAACGAATTTCTCTTTTGGTGATTTCGGGGGAGGTTATACCAAAGACGATTATGAATCGAGCCTGGTCAGCGAGGATGAGCAGACCTACGTTCTCGACCTCAAACCGAATGATACCGATACTGATTATTCCAAGCTCACCATGACCGTCGATAAAGAAAAATTTTATTTTAAAAAAATTGAGTTTTTTGATCTCGAAGGCAATCCCTGGAAAGTTTTGGACATTCAGGAAGTGAAGGAGGAGACGGATGGAAGCATCACCATTATGAAGCTCACTTTCACCGACCTTAAAGATAATACCAAGTCATTCCTGCAAATGGAGAGCGTGGAAAAAGGAGTGAATCTGGCAAAAGATTTCTTTAGTGTAAGAACCATCCAGCGACCCCAGTTATAAGGTGAAGGCAAAATGAATGCAACCAAAAGTTTTCTCACTGTGGTTTTAGTTCTGGTTCTTTCATCAATAGCGTTAGCAGCCGATATTTACGGCGAGGCACGTGGGTACACATCCTATAGTTTTGCCGATGGCGATCTCGATTATGGAACCTCACTCCGGTTGAAATACAACCCTTCATTGAGCGATAAATATTATCTTTTTGCTGACCTGACTCTCAAATACCAGGATGAAAATAATTTTTCACCGGTTCGTTTGAATGAGCTTTATGTGCAAGGGATCGGAGCCATCTCGGAGGATATCGACTTCAAAATCGGTTATCTTCATCTCACCTGGGGAGCAAGCGATGCCTTCAGTCCGGTCGATAATGTTAATCCGAGACCTTTCAACCAGTCGATCAGCGGAGATGTTTTCGATGATAAAATACCTATCCTCGGACTGGATGTCGAATGGTACATGAATCCAACCTGGTCTTTGGAATTTGTTTATCAACCCGAATTTCGATCCAATTTTACTCCAGATTACGTTGAAAAGCTCTTACTTGGATACCAATTGGCTGCAGCAGCAAAGATAAACCCTTCGCCAATGGACATTCAAATTTCCAAAATCGAACCCGATGTCAGTTTTACCAACCCAATATGGGGACTTCGTGCCCGGGGGAAAGTGGGGAGTGTTGATGCCGCCTTTAGTTTCTTGAAAGGATATTATCTCTCCGCCTATCCATATAATACTGATATTACGACTTGGGATGATGGATCAAGCCTTGCTGATGTGGAAATGGGATATCCGGAACGGAGTGTCTTGGGTATGGAATTTCAGGGTGAGATACCGGGGATCGCGGGAGTGACTTTCCGGGCTGATTTTGCCCTTTTTATGCCCCAGAAATGGACCAATCATATAACCACTCATCAACCAGACGGAACCACCTCATTTACCATGGTTGACGTGTTCGATGAACTTTATTGGAAAGTTAGTGTTGGAGCCGACTATACTGCTGGGGATAAAACGTATTACAACTTAATTTATATGCTCGGGAATCCCTATGAGGAAGGGAATAATGTATCTCCTTACCTGTTTTTGCGTTTGGAAAAACCTAGTCCGAACGATAAATGGAAGCCATTTCTCAACTCAATTCTCAGCCTTGAAGATGGGAGCATGATCAATATCATCGGGACTGATTATAAACCCAAAGATAATTGGTTGGTTTCCCTTTCTTATTCAATTTCCAGCGGAGCCCCGACTTCGAAACTGGGGATGACAGGTGATTCGATCTCATTCAGTGTGAAGTATGTTTTCTGATTATTACGCCGTTTGCAAAAGTTATTCTTTCAAACCAAATTTAGGGTGATTCGGTTGATTGATAAAAAACAACAGATCTTGGACGCCGCTAAAAGGGTGTTAGCTGAAAAAAGTTATTTTGAAGCGACCCTCGAAGATATATCAAAAGCTTCGGGAGTAAAAAAATCCACAATCTATTATTATTTTAGTAGTAAGCTCGATTTGATGATCGGCCTGATCGAGCAAATTATTCAGCAATCATTAGAGGCTATTGAAGAGCTTGATTTGAAAGGAAGTCAAAAAGAAAGGCTTGTCTTGATAATTGACCGACTCTTCAAATTCCTTATCGATGAAAGGGAATTGATGATCGTATTCCAGCGTGCCGGCTATGATTTTCTCCATCATCGCAACACCATGGAAAGTTTTGAAAAAGTGATGAACAAATTTCATACCTTTCGGGATCGATTAGGAGAAAAAATTGGAACGATTGAAACTAAAAATGGGCTGATCATCGACGGGAAAGAACTCATGCTAGTGATGACGATCAGTGTTTGGGGATACTGCATGGAAAAGAGCAAAGAAGGACGACCAATCCAGCAGATTAAGAAGGAACTCTTTAAGGAAATCTTTACCTCGTTCTTGAAAGATGAGCCTTAAAAAGGGGAGCGATGAATACGTGAAACTCATTGATTTACGCCGTGACACCATAACCCTTCCCACCGAGAAGATGATTGAAGCCGCTCGGCATGCTCCCCTGGGTGATTCGGTTTATGGTGAAGACCCCAGCCAGGTTGCCTTAGAGGAATTTGCCGCCGATTTCTTAGGAAAAGAAGAAGCTCTGTTTGTTCCCAGTGGTACCATGGGAAATTTAATCGCTCTGCTATCTCACACTCACCGGGGAGACGAAGTGATATTAGAAGAAAACGCCCATATCCGACTCTCTGAAACCGGAGGCGGAGCAGTGGTTGGGGGTCTGATGTTCCGAGGCATCGCTGATGCATCAGGTATTCCTAAAACCACCGCCATCGAGAATGCCATTCGGTCCGATGACATCCATTATCCTCCAACTGGACTCATCTGCACCGAAATTACCCATTATCGATATGGAGGCATTATTCCTCCACTCGATAGAATTCAAGCCGTTAAAACTTTGGCACAGCGGTATGGCTTACCCGTCCATTGCGATGGTGCTCGCCTTCTGAATGCTGTCGTTGCTCTCGACACCGACGTCCAATCCCTTACCCGGTGGGCGGATTCGGTTATGATTTCCCTTTCCAAAGGATTAAGTGCTCCCATCGGATCTATCCTCGCCGGCTCACGTCCATTTATTCAAAAAGCAAAGCGCTATCGTAAGATGTTGGGTGGGGGTATGCGTCAGACCGGTTGGTTATGTGCATGCGGATTGGTCGCTCTCCAAAAAGACAATATCGATGTTCTTCGCCAAGATCATCAAAATGCCCGTGTTCTCGCCGAAGGCCTAGCCCGATTACCTGGAATGAAAATCGATCTCAATCAAGTCCAAACCAATTTTGTGTTGGTAGATATCACTGAAACCGGTATTACCAGTAAGGAAATGATTGATCAATTAAATATGGTTGGAATTTTAGCGACCCGTGCCGGAACGTACACCATCCGTTTTGTCACCTCGCGCATGGTTACCAATAATGATATTCAAATTGCTCTTTCAGCGATAAGTAATCTTTGGAATAAAATAGGCATTCACGCCAAATAAAAGCCCTGGTATAATCTGAACAATAAAAACTCATCATTCCTATCAAAAAATATATTCGTATGGGTGTCGTCTACCCTCGGTTTGACTCCTTTCACTTTTTCAATTCTACGCCGTAGGCAGAATTATTATTATAAAAAATAGAGAAACTCTTTTTCTCTTTCTTATTGTATGTTATATTTGCGTCAAAGAATTTTAATACAAAAAACGTGATTCAGAATTAAAAGGTGTGGAGGGACAGAAATGCCTGAAATAATATCCATGGGAGAAGCTCTGGTAGAAATTATGCGAGATAAAATCGGTGCCGGTCTCGACAAACCAGAAGTATTCATTGGACCATACCCCAGCGGAGCACCAGCAATCTTTGCTGATTGTGCTTCTCGTCTGGGAGGAAAAGTGGGGTACATCGGGACCGTGGGTAACGATGATTTTGGGAAGGTTATACGTGATCGTCTACTTCAGGATGGGGTGGATTTGACTTACTTTAAAAATAATCCTGACGTTACAACTGGTGTTGCTTTTGTTGCCTATTTTGCCGATGGTTCACGGAAATTTTTATACCATATTCGCAATGCTGCCAGCGGCACCATCGAAAAAAGTCGAATTGTTGATTCCTACTTTCGTGGTGCTCGTTTCTTGCATATAAACGGATCAGCAGTTTCCATAAACGATAGTTGGCGAGAGACGATCTATCTGGCTATTCAGACTGCGAAGAAGAATAGGGTGAAGATCAGTTTCGATCCTAATATTCGCCCTGAGATTTTAGGGGTGGATAAGGTCAGAGTTTTGTGTCAACCGATTTTGGATAATGTTTCTATCGTCTTCCCATCTGGAGAAGAAGCCACTATGCTCACTGGAAAAAAAGAACCAGAAGAAGCCTGTCTGGCTTTATTGGAAAGAGGAGCAGAATTAGTTATTCTTAAAAAAGGTTCGCAGGGGAGTACAGTCTATTCCCAGGGATCAAAGTTAGAGGTTCCAGCATTTGACGTCGAAGAAATTGACCCAACTGGAGCTGGTGATTGTTTTGATGCCGGATTTCTGGTCAGTCTCATCCAGAAACGGTCTCTCAAAGAAAGTGCCCGCTACGCCAATGCGGTTGGAGCGTTAGCCGTCACCCGAAGGGGTCCAATGGAAGGTGCTCCATTCCCGGAAGAAGTGGAAAAATTAATGAAAATGAGCAAGAAATAAAAACCAATTTGATTGATTCAAATTAAAGATGCCAAGTATTTTTCTATCCTCGGAATGAACTTCATTGTAAAACGAGAGATAAATGATTTGGTACTTTAACTTAATAAATTATGAAAGAGGAATCAAATACCCATGCAGGAAAATTTGGAATGGATCAAGGATATTTTGAATGACTTGCAAATGCTCTTTAAAAAATCCGAGGATTTAAAAACCGAACTGATACGACAACTCATTGTTGATTGCCCTCAAGAGAATTATCTTACCATTGAAGAATATACGGTGCAAGAAGGAATCAAGTATTATCTTTCGCAGCTAAACGAGATTTCTTTTGATGATATGAATACCATATTTAAAAACTATACCTTTTTTCAAACCATGGAAATTGCATTAGGAGATAAAATCGGATTACTTTCAAATGATACTCTTGGCTGGATAATTGAGATCGACTCTGCCTTGGGAGCCTTTACTGCCCTTCCCTTTACTGCCGATCCAATTGATAATCTAATGGAAGAGGGAAGGGCTTCCCTCGATGAAAATGATCTCCCAAGTTAATCGATAAAAGCAATAATCCAGCGAGGTAAAAGTTGTGAGCCCTCCTAAAAAAGAGTTATTTTTGAATCCTCAGTCTTCATATCAACCTTTGGCTTTTCGGATGCGACCCCAACTTCTTGAAGATATCGTAGGTCAACCTCATCTCACGGGGGAAAATGGTATTTTAACTCGTTTCCTTCAGACAGGTAACCTTCCTTCAATGATATTCTGGGGCCCTCCTGGTTCGGGGAAAACCTCCACCGCGCTCCTTTTAGCTGAATTGTTTCGTTATAGAATATTTTCAATTAGTGCTGTTGCATCTGGAGTAAAAGAAATCAAAGAAGCTATCAAAGAAGCAGAAAAAAACTTAGACGAATCAATTAAAACCATTTTCTTTATTGACGAGATTCATCGCTTCCATAAAGGTCAACAAAGTGTTTTATTACCTCATGTAGAGGAGGGAGCGGTGGTACTCATCGGGTCTACTACTGAAAACCCTTCATTCGAAGTAATCGGACCGCTTTTGTCACGTACGCAGGTGATTATTTTTCAAAAAATCCCAACTGCCGACTTGATCGATTTAATGAAACGATCTATTATCAATGAAAGGGGACTGAATCTTCCTGAGCTGACAATTCCTGATGATGCTCTCCAATATTTAGCTGAAATGGCCGATGGTGACGCACGGCAGGTGTTAAACCTTCTCGAAATTGTAGTAAATGTTGCTCAAACTCAAAAAAAGCCCATTACTGTTGAACTTGTTGGTGATGTTTTCCAAAGAAAATCCTTCCTCTATGATAAAAGCGGTGAAGAACACTATAACATGTTGTCAGCTTTTCACAAAAGCTTAAGAGGAAGCGATCCAGATGGAGCGATCTACTGGATGTGCCGGATGTTAGAGGCCGGTGAACATCCCCATTCCATCTTGCGCCGACTCATTGCTTGTGCATCTGAAGACGTTGGAAATGCCGACCCACGCGCCTTATTGGTTGTAGTAGCTGCTCAACAGGCTTACGATTTTTTAGGTGAGCCTGAAGGCCGTCTCTCTTTAGCGCAGGCCACTCTTTATGTTGCCAGCGCTCCCAAAAGCAACGCATCATGTGTCGCCCTTCATCGGGCAACCTCCGACGTCCGTGAATACGGATCTCTCCCGGTACCTCTTCATCTACGCAACGCTCCTACCCATCTTATGGAAAAAACCGGTTATGGGAAAGACTATAAATACGCCCATAATTATCCTGGGGCATTCATCGAACAAGAATATTTCCCACCCGAGCTTTCCGGCAAGGTTTATTACCATCCTTCAACCCGCGGCTACGAAAAAATGATCCTCAACTGGCTCCGTCAATTATGGAAGAATAAAAAGTATTCATAAATTTTACAAACTGCTCATCTTCAAACATACTTTGATTTTTTTCATCTTATTGACAATAAGACCCGATGGTGATATTTACTAATATCAAAATAATGATATACAATTATATTATTATAATCTATCGTTTCTTCAATTGTAAAAATTGGTAAACAGTAGATAATGTATACTATAGAATCAACTGAATTGGGAGGTGAAAAAGAATTATATAACTCCTGTTATTTAAAGTCATTTAGCCAAAAAATGTCTGAGTTCCTCGAAAATGACTGATTCGTTTGGTTGCTTTTTTCAAGAAAGTGCTTTCATTTTTCAGTTGGTGCCAGGTTTTTTCCTGGTAGGGGATGCCTATTTATTATATTTAGAGGACAGGAGGGTATTCGTTTGAATAACCATTATTTTCCTCATTTATTCACACCTATTCAAATCGGCAATTTTATCGTCTCCAATCGCATTTGTCATGTTCCAACTGATATTAGTTCAGCAAATGCTGATGGTTCAGTAAATCAACGGGTTATTACTTATCATGAAGAAATTGCCAAAGGCGGTTGTGGTTTTATTATTGTTGGTGCAGCTACTCCGGATAAAAAAACAGGACGACCGACGGTGACCTGTCTTGCGGTTGATGAAGACCCATTAATTCCAGGCTTGGCATCGCTTGCTGAAGCAATGCATCGGCATGGAGCGAAGTGTGCAGTACAAATTCAACATCCCGGTCGTCAGGCAGCTTGGCCGCGGAAAGACCTCATTTCTGCTACTGATATGATTGTTGATATTCCTGGGTCTGCTGGTCATGAAGTCGTTTATGCTGAAAGTGAAGCTCATGGTAAATCGATCCGGGCAATGACGGTTGAAGAAATTTACGAACTTATAGAAAAATTTGCTGAAGGAGCCTGGCGACTTCAAGAAGCAGGCTTCGATGCCGTGGAATTGCACGGAGCACATGGTTATTTGATCGCCCAGTTTATGAGCCCTTATGTAAATAAACGAAATGACCGTTTCGGTGGGAGTTTCATCAACCGGATGCGATTCCCTTTGGAAATAATTCAGCGGATTCGGATGAAGTGTGGGAAAGATTTCCCGATTGGGATTCGTTATTCAGGTGAAGAATGGATCGAAGGTGGCCGAACCCTCGATGAAAGTATTAAAATTGCACAATTAATGGAAGAAAATGGTGTTGCCTATCTTGACATCAGCGCCGGTATATTCGAAGTCCCGGGACCAACCATGGACCCAATGTATTATCCCCAAGGTTGGAATACCTATACTGCTGAAGAAATTAAAAAACATGTAAAAATCCCAGTAATAACCAGTCATACCCTCCGAGACCCTGCGTACTGCGAAAAAATCGTCGCCGAAGGGAAAACGGATTTAGTCGGGATGTCTCGACAAATGATTGCTGATCCCTACTGGGCAAATAAAGCAAGAGCCGGCAAAACAGACGAAATCCGAAAATGCATTTCCTGTCTCGTCGGATGCTGGCAGGAATCGCTGTACATCAAACGTGAAATGCGCTGCGCTATCAATCCCGCTATTGGTGATGAGCGTTTCATTCATCTGAAGCCTGCAGAAAAATTGTATAATGTCGCGGTTGTCGGTGGCGGTCCGGGTGGTATGGAATTGGCGCGAATTGCGACTCTGCGTGGTCATAAAGTTACTATTTTTGAAAAAACTGGAGAATTAGGAGGGGCTATTCTGTATTGTTGTACCGTCGCCGGGAAAAGTAAAATGCGCTGGTATGCCGATTGGCTTCGGCAGCAAATCGCAAAATTGGGTATTAAAGTAAAATATCGTGTTCAAGTTACTGCTGACCTCCTGAAAGGCTATGATGCTGTTATTCTTGCCTGCGGTGGAAAAATCGAACGACCTGATATCCGAGGTATCGATCTTCCTTTTATTATTACCTTCGAAGATGTTCTGCGTTGTAAATCTAAAAACTGTGAATACTTTCCTGGTGATAAACCCGAACCGGTTGAAACCGGTAATACCGTTCTCATATGGGGTGATCATTTTGGAGCTGCTGATGCCGCTGAAAAACTGAGTTTTGAAGGGAAAAAGGTTATCATTGTGACTGAAAACCGAAACTTTGCCGAATGGATGGAGCCCTGCCACCGTGATGTGATGGTGAAACGTTTTACTGGTGGCAACGGAGAAGCCCTTAAACTTCGAGAATTTGCCCATCCGGTTACGATTTTTATCAAATCGACTGTTCTGGAAATCAAGGAAAACGGTGAGGTCATTATTCAAAATGATCGTTTTCAAAAAACAATAGTGAAAGTGAATAACGTGGTATTGGCCAAAGTAGTTGAAAACGACGATCTCTATCTGCAATTCCTTGAGCAAGGGGTAAATGTAGCTAAAATCGGTGATATGAAAAAAGTCCGGAATCTTCGGGGGGCAGTAACCGATGGAGCCAATCTGGGATTAACTATCGACCAGGATCTGTCGATGAATGCCAATAATGCCATCATATCGATTCTTCCCAGTGACGTACAGTCTTGAAAAATAAATGTTCCCCGGTCTTTCAACTTACTGGGGAACATTTATTCAATTAATGAATACACTGCACGGTTAATTTTTTAAAAGGAGGTGAAAAGATCCACTTTTTTTGATCCTTCTGTACGTTTTTTTAGTCGAATCTAATTGGTTCATTTTGAGAGGAGGAAAATCACCTGAAAAAGTATTTTTTTGTTGTTTTAACAGCTCTTGTTCAGGTGGGTGTGATAGCGGAAGTAGCCGGTACTCAGGAAAAAAAGTCTTAATTATACTATTATCATATAGGAAAGGGGTTTTATGGATGGATTATACATGTCATGATATTGCCAAGATGATTGATCATTCTCTTCTTCGACCGGAACTCACCGATGAGGATATTATTCAGGGTTGTGAAATTGCTAAAAAATACAACGTTGCTTCAGTGTGTTGCCGACCCTCTGATGTCTCTATTGCAAAAAAAATACTTCAAGGATCCGATGTTAAAGTTGGAGCTGTTATTGGGTTTCCTCATGGAAGTCATAAAACCGAAACTAAAATTTTTGAAGCTGAACAAGCAATCCAGGATGGAGCAGTAGAGCTCGATATGGTCATTCATATCGGAAAACTTATAAGTCGGGATTTCGATTACGTAAAAAAAGATATACAAGCCATTGTCGAGGTTGCTCACCGTAACCGAGCCATCGTTAAGGTGATTCTGGAGAACTATTATCTCACTAACGAACTTAAAGAAATTGGATGCCGATTGGCCGAAGAAGCAGGTGCTGATTTTGTTAAAACCTCCACTGGATTTGCTGCTGGCGGTGCAACCATCGAAGATCTTAAACTGATGAGAAAAACCGTATCTCCCAAGGTACAGGTGAAAGCTGCCGGAGGGGTCCGCGATCTGGACGCGGCCATCAAAGTCAGAGAAGTGGGAGCTACTCGATTCGGCGCCACCAAAACTATTGAAATTATGGAGGAGTGCTATCGTCGAAAAGGGAAATAGATGCTCCATTATGAAAATACCGTGAATCGTGAGTAGTGAGCCGTGAATCGTAAAAAAATCAAAAAGCTGTCATCACGAGCCAGACAGCTTTCGGCGTAAGATAGAAATAATCAAAGATAAAAGGGTAGCCTTGGAAAAAGCAGCCGGCAACCTACGGCTTAAGATTTAAAAAAATGAAAAATAAAATATTACGCTTGGGAAAACCATCCAAGCGTTGGTCATGGCAATCTCATTGTTTCATTCATTCCAACTCAACAACTCAACATCTTTACAGAAAGTATTTTCACCATCTTCTGGTATTTTCGTGAATGGTCTTTAACGGACATGGGAAGGGGGGTAATCTGGTGCCCGAAATTGTCGAAGAGAGTAATGTCCCTTTATACCAACAATTGAAAAACATTATTAAAGGACAGATTTTAAATGGAGTACTAAAAACCGGAGAAAAGATCCCTCCTGAAATTGATTTGTGTTCAGTGTATGGGGTGAGCCGGATTACGGTTCGACAAGCCATTAACAATTTGGCTCAGGAAGGTTTCTTATATCGTAAACAGGGAAAAGGAACCTATGTCACATCGCCGAAACTGAGAAGGCGGTTACCAAAATTATACAGCTTTAGTGAAGACATGAAAGATCTTGGTTTGAAGCCAAGTTCCAAAGTGATCGAATCAGAAATCATCGAGGCTGATGAAGAAGTTTTTACATTGTTAAAACTACCTGAAAATAACCGAAAGGTGAATAAGGTTGTGCGGGTTCGATTGGCAAACGATGAACCGATTTTGATTGAACGAACCTATATACCCTTTTATCTCTCCCCGGAATTACTTTTAGAAAATCTTGAAAATGAATCGCTTTATCGTCTTTTCAGAGAAAAATACGGACTTGTGCTTGATCATGCGTATGAAACCTATGAGGTAACGACCGTTCGGAAAAACGAGGCTGAAATCCTCAATTGTAAGAAAAACCTTCCTGCTTTTGCTATTGAACGGGTCACCTTTTTAAAAACTGATGTTCCGGTTGAACTCACTCGTTCAATCATGCGGGGTGATCGAGTCCGTTTTACGGTGCAATTATTAGCCGATCAGGCGCAAATACGTCGTCAGATTGAGTTATAATAAAATAAATGATCGGACTAAATAATGGTATTTTTTATTCGTCAAGAATTTTTACAGTTTAAATGGAGGGTCATCAATGCCAAAAAAATCATATATTGGTGTTGATTTAGGTGGAACCAATATAAAAATTGCTGTGGTCGATGAAAAAGGAACCATCCTTACCCGTTCGATGATTCCAACCCAAGCCATGCGTCCTGCCGAAAGCGTAGTGGAGGATATTGCCTCTGAAGCTGAACGTCTCAAGAAAGACGTCGAACAAAAGGATTATCGGATACAATCTTTGGGTATTGGGATACCGGGACTCATTGATTGGAGTCGGGGAATTTGTCTTCTCCTCCCCAATTTCCCTAATAAATGGAAACACATTCCCATAAAAGAATGGTTAGAAGAAAAACTTTCGCTTCCGGTTGCGGTGATCAATGATGTACGCGCCATTACCTTGGCCGAAAAACGCTTTGGAGCTGGAAAAAAGGTCAGGAGCATGATTTTGATGGCTATTGGAACCGGTATCGGAGGGGGAGTAGTTTTAGACGGCAATCTCTATATAGGGAAAGACGGTGGTGCAGGTGAATTGGGACACATTATTGTTGAACCAGGCGGAATAAAATGCGGGTGCGGAAACCGGGGATGCCTGGAATCATATGCCTCGGGACCGGCAATAGTTGCCCAGGCATTGCGAGCATTGGTTCAACAGAATGATACTTTGATCCGGGATATGGTCGATGGAGATCTTAACCGAGTGACACCCAAAATTATTGTTGACGCAGCTTTAGCTGGTGATGAAATCGCCCAGGATATTATCCGAAAATCAGGATTCTATATCGGTATCGCATTGTCATCAGCTTGCGTGGTCGTAAACCCGGAAATGATTGTTATCGGCGGTGGCGTTGCCCAGGCAGGGAGATTACTCTTCGACAATATCCTCAATGGTCTCAAAGAGAATCTTCATATGGTACCGGTTAGCACTATTCAATTTACTGATGCCGAATTAGGTATGGATGCCGGTGTCATCGGTACTGCTACCTGGTCAAAAGAAAAACTGGAAAAGGGGGAAATTGAATGAACCGTCTTCTCAATGTGGGAGTGATTGGAACTGGTTTTATTGGCCCAGCGCATATCGAAGCTGCACGGAGAACCTTTTTAGCTGATGTTATCTCTCTGGCTGATTTAAATAATGAAATTGCCCAATGCAAAGCCAGTCAATACGGAGTAAAATCTTATTACGGAAATTATCGAGATTTATTGATGGACGATCAAGTTGAAGTGGTTCATATCTGCACACCAAATTATCTGCACTTTCAAATGAGCAAAGAAGCATTAGAGGCTGGAAAACATGTCATTTGTGAAAAACCATTAGCAATGAATCGCCAAGAAGCCGAAGAGCTGGTTGAATTAGCAGATAAAAAAGGTCTTATCAATGCTGTCCATTTTAACATCCGTTATTATCCACTTGCCCGCGAAGCCCAAAGATTGATTCAGAAAGGTGAAGTCGGAAAAGTCTTTGCCGTACATGGATCGTATTTGCAGGACTGGCTTTTCTATCCCACCGATTACAACTGGCGGTTGGAACCGAATTTGAGTGGTGAATCACGTGCGATTGCCGATATAGGATCTCACTGGCTGGATCTTATTGAGTATATAATTGGGGAAAAGGTGATCAAGGTCTTCGCTGATTTTGCCACCTTCCATCCTATCCGGAAAAAACCCCTTAAACCAGTTGAAACCTATGCTGGAAAGATATTACAACCAGAGGATTACCAGGACATTCCCATCCACACCGAAGACTATGCCACTGTTCTGTTGCTCTTTCACAATGGCGCTCATGGAGTTCTGACGGTTAACCAAGTGGCTGCCGGAAGAAAAAACCGATTGTATTATGAAATCGATGGTTCACAGAAAGCACTTGCCTGGGAGTCGGAAAGACCAAATGAACTCTGGATTGGCCGTCGCGATCAAGCCAATGAAATGCTGCTCAAGGATCCCTCTCTGCTTGATGGAGAAACCAGAAAAATCGTTTCTTTCCCGGGCGGACATAATGAGGGATTTCCAGATACTTCCAAGCAACTCTTTAAGGAAGTGTACCAAGCCATCCTTGATCAGGATGCCCCTAAAAATTATCCTTCTTTTAAAGATGGTTGTCGAGAAGTGATATTGTGTGAAAGCATCCTCCAGAGTGCAAAAACCAATCGATGGGTTGAAGTTCGATAAAAAGGAGGGAAACTCTCATGAAATTAGGTTTTATGACCGCCTGCTTACCGGAAATGACCCTTGAAGAATTAGCGGTTTGGGCACATCAAAATGGATTTGGGATGTTAGAGATTGCCTGCTGGCCGAAAACCTATGAAAAAAGGAAATATGCCGGGACTCAGCATATAGATGTTGAAAACATAACTGACGAAGACGTGGCTCGAATCCAAGAATTATTCAAAAAAAATCAGTTGGAAATATCATCCCTCGGATATTATCCCAATAATCTTGATCCTGATCAGGAAGTTCGTCAACACTCACATACTCATTTGAAAAAGGTGATCAGTGCTGCCCATAATTTGGGGGTACAAGTGGTGGGGACTTTTATCGGAAGAGACCCAAAGATGAGTATGGATGAATCTCTTAAAGACTATGCTCGAACTTTCCCAGATATCGTCCGTTTCGCAGAAGAGAACGGAGTGAAATTGGCAATTGAAAACTGCCCCATGCTCTATCCTGATCGTTGGCCAGGAGGAACCAACCTGGCATCAACCCCGGAAATATGGGAACGCATGTTCGAACTCATCCCATCGAAGAATTTAGGTTTAAATATTGATCCCTCTCACCTTATCTGGCTTCAGGTCGATTATGTCAAAGCCGTATACGATTTTAAGGATAAAATCTTTCATGCTCATGCCAAAGATACTAAAATTCTTTGGGAAAAGTTAAAAACCGTTGGCATTCATGGTTTTGGTTGGCATATTGATAAAGTGGCAGGAACCGGCGATGTTGATTGGAAATCGTTTATTGCCGCATTGTATCACATCGGTTATGATTTTGTGCTCAGCATCGAGCATGAGGATCAAAGCTTCGAAGGAGAAACCAATCGTAAACTTCGCGGGATACTGCTTGCACAGCAGCTTCTAAAACCATATATTGCCTGAATTTTGTTAAATACTTATTGTAAAGATGTTGAGTTGTTGAGTCATTGAGTTGGCAAGAATGAAAAGATGAGATTACCACGCCACCAGCCTTGGATGCTTTTTCCAAGCGTAATATTTTATTTTTCATTATTTTAAATCTTACGCCGTAGGTTGATATAATCGAATCCCTCTCAATCTCCCTTTGTCCAAAGGGAGAGGTTCGGAAAAGGATGATTGTTGAGTATCTTTAAACTTTTTACTTTTTACATTTCACTGTATTTTTATAATAAACCCTCATGCCACGTTGTGACACCATGTGAGTATGGAAATAAGAGGGTCTATCCTTATCGTTTTTTTTCTTTTCAATCATTTTATCTTACGCCGTAGGCTGATATCCTGGTGTATTTCCAGGATAGATACTTCCCCATACTCACGTATCGAGTTAAAATAAGAAACAAAATTGAAGGAGTAAACTATGGGGATTCAGTGGGGATTAGCAGCTGTTTTTGGGAGTGCTTTTGTCATCGGTTTTTCTGGAGCGCTCATGCCTGGTCCGATGTTTGCTTTGGTTTTATCGGGTAGCTCGAAATCTGGTTTTAAGGCTGGCCCGTTGGCGGTCTTGGGACATGGAATATTAGAACTTATTTTAGTTATTGCCCTGGTTCTGGGTTTAGGAACATTTCTCCAAAATGAGCCAGTATTTAAAATTATTGGAATCATTGGCGGTGGAGTTTTGGTGTACCTGGGGATCGATATGATCCGGAGTATGCGCCGGGTATCTATCGATATAAAAAAGGAGGACAATATCCCTGGAAAAAGTTTGGTATTTCATGGAGTTATCGCCAGCCTTTCGAATCCTTACTGGATAATGTGGTGGGCAACCATTGGAATGGCACTTATTCTTTCAGCTTCAAAATACCGGTTTTGGGGAATTATCGTTTTTTTTATCGGTCATATTCTTTCCGACTTAGTGTGGTATAGTTCAGTTTCTTTTGCGGTTGACCGAGGGAGAAAAATCTTCTCACAAAAAGTCTATCAAGGTATTGTTGCCACCTGTGGTGTTCTGTTGGTAGGTTTTGGATTATATTTTGTTATCGGAGCGGTGTGATGATCAAGCTGAAATTTGATCCGGTCCCATACCGATATCACGAAACGGTCTATATTTACTGGGAATACGAGCTGGAGGATTTATTGGCACTCTGTTTTTTACCATTTCCCACTCTCAATTCTTTCTTAATTGAGTCAGTGAGTAAGGAAGCTGGATCACCAGCTGATGTCAATCTTCTTTGTGAAGACGGGCGTATCAAAATCTGGCTACCTGTCGCTCGGTTTTCTGACGAACTTTTCCAAAAAATTGACGAAGTTCTGAAAGAGAGAATTCGGGTACTACTCGAAGAAGTGATTTTTTAAAGAATAAAAAGAAAATAAATGAAAACACTGGCGCCAAATAGTATCCGGTAGTAGCCGAATGGCCTGAGATTGCGAGTTTCAACAATACGCAACAGGAAATAACAGGCCAGTAAGCCTGACAAAAAGGATGCAATAAACCC
>CAYSWT010000022.1:0-21944 GCA_964434845.1 uncultured Atribacterota bacterium
GAATATTCCTTTTCTGTTATTATTAATAATAATTTCCTTTATTTCTATAGTTTTAACCTCTTTGATTCAGAAAAAATCCCAGCATAGCCGACTGAAAAGTTTTATTAGAAGGGTTAACGATACTATTCACGATATTTCCCGCCGCATTCCAACTGAACCAAATGATGAATTCTCAGAACTGGCACAATCAATTAACCGTACCCTCGATTTACATGCTAAATCTCAGTATGAATTATCCCAGAATGAAAAAAGATTCCGTAAGCTATTTAACGATGCCCTTACTGGTAATTATGTTGTATCGCCCGATGGTCGGCTATTGCTCTGTAATAATGCTTTTTTCAAGATTATGGGTTTTGATACTATTGAAGAAGCTCTGAATTCCAATTTTTTCTCTTTTTTCCCTAATCCGCATGAAAAAAGTGAATATCTTCGTCTTATCAATGAAAAAACAAAAATCGAGTTTTACGAACATACCTATCTTCGCCGGCATGGAGGAGAAGTAATAACCGTTTTAGAAAATGCAATTGGGTTTTTTGATAGGAATGGTGAATTGGAACAAATCCAAGGGTATATTATTGATATTACTGAACGCAGAAAGATTGACGCTATCAAACAAAGTTTGGAACTGGAAAAAATCGTTTCGAAAGTGAGTTCCCGGTTTGTCGGATTGACTGATGTAGATGATTCTATCGATATATCTTTAATGGATATTGGACGATTTACCGGTATGAGCCATGTCTATCTTCACCTATTTGAAAAGGAGAAAATCAGTCTCAAACCATCGCATGAATGATCTAAGCAGGGGGTAAACTCTCTAAAAACAATCTGGATAAATTTTTTACTTGAGCACACTGACAATTTGAAAATCTATTTAACCAACCATGGATTAATCCCTATCAATGAGTGTGGCCACTCACTCGTCACTCTCTTTAAAAGATAGTAATAAGGTATAATTCTCTACAAAAAGAAAATTATTTGATTGTGGATTTTTCGAATGAAGTATTCCTAACAAGCGCTTACAAATGAGGAGGACTCACATGTCGAGTTTCGGAGATTATTTGAAAGGAAAGGATCACGAAGGAAGAGAGAAACATATTCCAGTAATTGAAATAGTGAAAGGACCAAACGATACCTATTCTTTGGTTAAAATTACCGTGGGAAAAGAATTTCCACATCCGAATACCATCGAGCACCATATCAAATGGATAGATTTGTTCGGCATTAAAAAAGGAAACGAGCAATTGGTTCATGTCGCTACTTTTGATTTAGGTCCAACCGTGGCTTTCCCTCAGACCAGTGTTTATGTAATTCTCGATGATTTTTCATCTTTAATTGCATTATCATATTGCAACATTCATGGATCCTGGGAAAGTCAATTAATTTTTTTATCATGATTTGATATGGTTCTTCTTTTTGAATTGATAACCCTTGTAAATTAGCTCAAGGCTGAATATAATAGGTACTGCATGGCGGTGTAGCTCAGTTGGCAAGAGCATCCGGCTCATACCCGGAGTGTCAGGGGTTCGAATCCCTTCACCGCCACCTTTTTTCCTCAGTGAATGCCCAATCAGGAGTCCTCATTCAAATGAAAAAGTATCCTTTGCTGATTCGCCTGATTTATAAATTTATTCAGGAGCATCAATTGATTGTTGCAGGCGATAAAGTTTTGGTCGCCTTTTCTGGCGGTCCTGATTCAACAGCGTTGGCAGACATTCTTTATAAAATATGTGAAGATCTGATGTTTGATATGGCACTCTTTCATCTCAATCACGGATTACGTGGGGAAGAAGCCTTATGTGATCAGGAGTTTTGTGTTGAATGGGCAAATTCCAGAAATTGTAAATTATTTGTTGAACAATGCGATATCCCCACATATCAGAAACAACATTCACTTTCCTTAGAAGATGCTGCTCGACAGGTGAGATACCAGATAATGAATAAAATCGCAGACCAATGGGGTGCTACCAAAATTGCTCTCGGGCATCATCGCGATGATCAAGTTGAAACTATTTTGATGAACATATTTCGAGGGACCGGTTACGCTGGCCTAAGAGGGATGCCGATTAAAAATGGTATTTATATTCGACCTCTTTTAACAACTCCCCATAAGCAAATATTAGAATATCTCGAAAACCAACACCTTTCTTATGTCTGTGATTCAACCAATATTGATATTTCAAGGTTTAGAAATCGAATTCGTCATAGACTTATTCCGTTTATTAAAAAAGAATTCAACTCAAATATTGAAGAAGTGATTTTCCGGCTGGCATTGAATCTTCAAGAATCTGAACGATATACTATGGATCAATTCTGGCCGGTGGAAAAAATTGGTGAATTTTGTCGTCTCCCCTTGAAATTATTTATTGGTATGTCCGATGAGAGACAAAGGTACGGTTTACTCGCCCTTATTAAAGAAATAAAAGGTGATGTTATCCATATCAATCGTGTTCATCTAAAAGCTTTGGAATATTTGATTCGAAAAGGGAAGGGCGAATGTATGCTTCCCGGAAAGATTGCCATCTGGATTGATAATGATTTTCTTTATGCACACCGAGGTGACATTTTACGGGGAGACATTCCTTTTTGGTCTTATCCAATCATCTTACCTGGGGAAAATACTCTCAATGAAATTGGTTTAACAGTGAGGGCTTTTGAAAAAAAAATTGATATGACTTTTGAATCGAAAGAATGGTGGTGTGAAATTGACCAAGAGAGATGCGAGCCACCCTTTTATATAAGGAATTTTTTAAATGGTGATCGAGTAGTAATAGATAATAGTGAAAAAAAATTAAAAAGTGTATTACAAGAAAAAGGAGTCCCTGAATCATGGCGGAAACAAATCCCGATTTTATGCGATCGGAAAAAAATTCTATGGATTCCTGGTCTCTTACTTGACGAAAGGGTAAGAGTTCTGGAAAATAGCAAAAGTATTCTCATTGTTACGATTGGCAAAAACAAGAGGTGAAACTTGTGGAGGATTGTGTCGACCATATATTATTCTCTGAATCATGTATTCAAAAACGAGTACATGAACTTGGGCAACAAATCAGTGCTGATTATGCAGGGAAGGAAATACGCGCAATCGGGATATTACGGGGAGCATTTATATTTATGGCTGATTTAATTCGGAATATTACCGTTCCTTTAAGTGTTGATTTTATGTCAATATCAAGTTATGGAGATAGCAGTGAATCGGGAGGAGTCGTCCGCATTTTAAAGGACTTAGATAAATCCATAACCAATAAACATGTACTGATTATCGAAGATATTGTCGATACCGGTCTCACCTTACATCATTTGAAAGAGGTTTTAATGACTCGTGAACCAACCAGTTTAAAAGTATGTGCCTTATTAGATAAAAAAGAAAGAAGGATGGTTTCGGATTTAGAAGTGGAATACACCGGTTTTGTCATTCCCAACGCATTTGTGGTGGGGTATGGTTTGGATTATGCAGAGTATTACCGGAATTATCCCTTTATTTTTATATTAAAACCAGATTATTACCAGAAGTTCTGATATGTTACAATTAAACGAGTAAAGATAAAATAGAAACCAATAATCATATAGAAATTACGGAGGATAATAAAGATGAACCTTCATGGTAAAAATCAGAGGAGGATGAATTCATAGGTGAAACTGAATAATACACCTGGCGGGAAGTTTTATAGAAACTTGGGATTCTATCTCTTGTTTCTGATCATCATAGTTTCTTTAGTGACTTCATTCATGCAGCAGGAAACACCGCCTCGTTCCTATACCTATACCGAGTTCCTTGATTTAGTCAAGGAAAATCAGGTAGAGAGTGTCACTATTATGGATAAAAATATTTTGGGTCAGCTCAGGGATGGAACCAAGTTTACAACCTATGTTCCCGATGATCCCCAACTGATTTCTTATTTGCGGAGTCAAAATGTGAATATTGATGCCAAGCCTCCTACCGAACCATCATGGTGGGCGAAAATATTAAGTTCGCTATTCCCTACCATTTTGCTGATTGTCGTATGGGTTTTTCTTCTTCAGCAACTTCAGGGCGGAAGTAAGGTGACTTCTTTTTCAAAGAGTCACGCTCGCATGGTTGATGCTGAAAAAGTGAAAGTGACCTTTAATGATGTCGCTGGTATTGATGAAGTGAAAGAAGAGTTGTTTGAAGTTGTTGATTTTTTAAAAAATCCCAGAAAGTTTCAAAAATTAGGGGCACGTATTCCTCGTGGAGTCCTCTTATATGGACCTCCTGGCACCGGGAAGACTTTATTGGCCAAAGCAGTAGCCGGAGAAGCAGGGGTACCTTTTTTTAGTATTAGTGGATCAGATTTTGTTGAAATGTTTGTTGGTGTCGGTGCTGCCCGAGTACGAGACTTGTTTGGAAATGCCAAACGGAATGCTCCGTGTATTATTTTTGTTGATGAGCTCGATGCGGTTGGCCGCCATCGTGGTGCCGGGCTCGGTGGTGGACATGATGAACGTGAACAGACTTTGAACCAACTGTTAGTTGAAATGGATGGATTTGATCCCAATCTGGGTGTAATATTAATCGCTGCTACCAACCGTCCTGATATTCTCGATCCGGCACTTTTGAGACCAGGGCGGTTTGATCGACGGATTGCTGTTCCTCGGCCGGATGTATTAGGACGGGAAGCAATTTTAAAGGTTCATGTGAAAGGAAAACCTTTGGGAAATGATATTGATCTGAAAATATTGGCACGAAGAACGCCAGGATTTGTTGGAGCTGATCTTGCTAATTTGATGAATGAGGCGGCGCTGATCGCTGCTCGAAAAAGCAAAGATGTAATTGAAATGTCTGACACAGAAGAAGCAATTGATAAGGTTATTGCTGGACCAGAAAGGAAAAATATGATTATCAGCGAAAAAGAAAAACGCGTGGTTGCTTATCATGAGTCCGGACATGCCTTGGTGGCTAAACTTCTTCCCAATACTGACCCGGTTCATAAAATATCCATTATTCCTCGAGGTGGAGCAGCTCTTGGGTATACCCTCCAACTCCCAACTGAAGATCGTTATTTGATTAGCAAACAAGAACTTCTCACCAGACTGGCGGTGCTGTTGGGAGGGCGGGTGACCGAAGAAATTGTGTTTGATGATATTACCACCGGAGCCCATGATGATCTTCAAAAAGCAACCGAAATTGCGCGCGAGATGGTTTGCGAGTATGGCATGAGCGATACCCTTGGTCCTTTAACCTTAGGACGACGGCATAAAGAGGTTTTTTTAGGGAAAGATATTGCCGAAGATCGTAACTACAGTGAAGAAATTGCTTATTCTATTGATAAGGAAGTCAGAAGTCTCATTGATAGTGCTTATGAACAAGCACGAGTTTTAATAACTTCTCATCGGGAAAGGCTCGATGCACTGGCATCAGCGCTGTTAGAGAAGGAAGTGTTAGAAAGGGAAGAAATTAACCGGATTTTAGATTTTTCCGATAATGGATCAGTACCAAGTGAACCCAATGTTGATGCTGAAAAGGTCGAAGTTGCCAAATCAGTTCATAATTCTACCCAGAAAAATGAGGGGAGGATCGATAAAGAATGAAGGCCAATACCCTTCGGATAGGTTTAACCGGAGTGGCAACAGCCATTGTAGGAAAAGAGAATACTGCTGATAAATTTGAAAAAGATATGGTTCCGGCTTTCGCTACTCCTATGTTAGTTTCGCTCATGGATAATGCAGCCTATAATGCAGTAAAAAATCATCTTTCCGAAGGATATGAAAGTGTGGGAACCCGCATCAGCATATCCCATATCGCAGCTACTCCTCCAGGAATGAAAGTAAGCGCACGCGCAACTTTAGTAGAAATCTATCGAAACCGGTTAGTTTTTGAAGCAGAGGCGTTTGATGAAGTTGAAAAGATCGGCGAAGGCAAACTTGAGCGATTTGTAGTGAGACGCGATCGTTTTTTGACAAAGCTCGAACAGAAGTCGAAGATGAAATCATAAAAAAATTTGAATAGGATGGACAGCCATGCTGTCTGGCAGCACCAATGACAATGAAAACATGTTGTAATCAGGTGTCATTGCGAGAAGGCGAACCGTTTGAGGGTTCGCCGACGTAGCAATCTCATCTTTTCATAAATGTTGAGTTGTTGAGTTGGAAAAAATAAAAAGATGAGATCCTCACGTGGATAAGACCTCGTTCAGGATGACAACAAAAAGAAGGTATTTACAGGATAGACTCTCATGCCACGTTGTGGCACCATATGAAGATGGAAATTTCAATTGTTGAGCTGTTGAGTCGTTGAGGTGTTGAGTTGGAAAAAAGCTGAGAATTAGAAAAATTGAAGATGAAGAGTGATTTTTTAAAGCTTTTTCATTTCCACAGCTTTTTACTTCTC
The DNA here is from genome assembly GCA_964434845.1 of uncultured Atribacterota bacterium. Classification (GTDB taxonomy): domain Bacteria; phylum Atribacterota; class Atribacteria; order Atribacterales; family Atribacteraceae; genus CAYSWT01. Next base: position 6,347 of record CAYSWT010000022.1, read on the forward strand.
ACGACTCACTACTCACTTCTCACTGTATTTCCAGGATAGATTTCTCTGGTCAAACATCGGAGATGATGATATGAGGCAGTTTGCAGTTTTCGGTTTAGGAATTTTTGGAAAAAACATCGCACTTGCATTATATCAACAAGGATTTATGGTGCTGGGCGTTGATATCGATGAAGCACCCGTGAGGGATCTCGCTGGTAAAATAAGTGAGGTCGTACAAGCGGATACAACTGATGAAAAAGTATTGGAGGCTCTCGGCATAAAAAATTTTGATGTCGCTATTGTGAGTATTGGAAATGATATTCAATCAAGCGTCTTAACCGCTTTAGCTCTTAAAGATATGGGAGTTCCCTTTATCGTTGCCAGAGCTATCAATGAGAATCATGGAAAGATTCTCAGCAAAGTAGGAGCTGATCGGGTTATTTTTCCAGAAAAAGATATGGCATTAAAAGTTGCAAAGACACTCTCATTTCATAATGCCATTCGGACCGAAGAGCTTTTTCCAGGATATAATATTGTAGAAGCGAAGCTTCCAATGGCTCTGGCAAATACCACCCTGAGTAAATCGCAATTGAGAAACCGTTTTGGTGTCACCATACTCGCAATAAAAAGAGAAAGCGAATATATCGTGTCTCCGCCCGCCAGTGAAAATTTAAATAAAAATGACATTATTTATGTCCTTGGTGATGAGCAACAACTAAAAAAGTTTTTTCGTGAAATGTCTATTGAAAGAATTGAAAATGGAGGCTGATGATGAAAGCTCAGCTTGAATGTTTTTGTTGTAATTTACGACAAGCACAAGAAGCAGCCGAAACGGCGGGTAAGGATAATTCTTTTATCTGGCGAATTTCTCAGAGAGTATGTCAGGAATATGTCCAAGCTGATCCTCAATGGACGCCGGCTTATATGACTACTCTCGCTCATCGGATTGCCCAAGATATGGTAGAAATTGAAGACATATTTCAGGAGCAAAAAAAATATTACAATCGGTTGGCTTTAGAGCTCTATCCTCGACTGAAAATATACGTCGAAAATAGTAAAAACCGACTCGAAACGGCGTTAAGAATTGCTATTGCTGGTAATATAATAGACTTAGGTGTTTATCGAGAGATCAAAGTAGAAGAAATCCTTCATCAAATCGAACATACTCCATGGGGGATTTATGATTGGGATGAGTTTCAAGCTAATCTCAATAAATCACAAATCTTGGTTTATGTCGGTGATAATGCGGGGGAAGTGGTTTTTGATCGTGTTTTTTTAGAAGAAATCAATCAATATCATAAAATTTATTTTATCGTAAAAGATCGACCCATTTCCAATGATGCTCTCCTTGAAGATGCCCTTGAAGCTGGAATCGATAAAGTCGCAACGATCATGACAACCGGGAAGGGAGAGATTGGGATTGATATTGATCAGGCACCGCAAGCTGTACAAGATATCTGGAAGAAAGCAGATTGTATTTTGTCTAAAGGGCAAGGAAATTTTGAAACATTGAGTGATAGTAATGCAAATATCTACTTTTTGCTCAAAGCGAAATGTTTGCCAGTATCTCGAGAATTAGGTGTCAAACAGGGAGCTCTTATCTTGAAAAAAAATCGAAATTTAGGAATATAAAACTTCATCTTCCTAAATTTCGATTTTAATGAAAAGACAAGAATAATATTTTTTTATATCTCTCCTTTTATAATTGTTTTTTTTATGATATATTTAAAATATAGCTCAGAAAATACCTATACCATTTGCAAAAAATACCTTTTCATGCAACAATGAATAGAAATCTATGCTTGGTGAGCACCTTATACCAGGAAATGATAAAAATACACTCCCCCTCAACTTACATCTCTTCCCACGGTGGGGAGGGGGGAACCGTATTTTCGTGATTGACAATTATATAAATTTCGACCATCATAAGAGAAATGAAAATCAATCATTCCTTTTAATGGTTGAATATTAGCAAATATATTCATTAATTTTAACTTTTCATCACTTTTCAATCTCAATTAAAAGCTGAATATACTTGTCGAGGAGAGTGGTATATTTTGTCTCTTGTCGAAATTCGAGCGTGTGGTGGGGTCGTTCATGAAAAGAAAGGTGATGATTATTATATTCTTCTTATCCGTAAAAGAAATTCCACGATATGGTCTCTTCCAAAAGGTCATAAAAAAGATAATGAATACGACCAAGATACTGCATTGAGAGAAGTCAAAGAAGAAACTGGATTTGCATGCCTGTTGGAAAAAAAAATTGGTGAAATTACTTTTCGTTATCATAAAAATGGCCAAGATTACCTCGAACGAGTAGTATATTATGCTATGGTTCCTGAGCAAAAAACCAATATTATCGATACCAATGAAATAGATGAAATTCGATGGTTCTCATGTTACGATGTAGATAAACAACTTCATTACCAAAACGAAAGAGATATTCTGAATAACTTTTTTAAATCCAATCCAGAAGGAAAAGGTATCGATGGATTGAATCTTGAAAAATAATAAATGAAAGGAGGGTAAATTTTATTTTTTTTACGATTTTTGTTGTCAACACTTGAAAAATGCATAAAAATAAGGTAAAAGGAGGGGGTAGAGATGGTTTCCCCGGGGTCCCAGGGAAACGGATCCCCAATAATAGCACAATTCAATGCGGACGAAGGAGGTAAACCAATGGAGCTTCTCAAGATCTCTTCCAAAACCAGACCAGCTGCTTTAGCGGGGGCTCTGGCAGGGGTCATAAGGGAACATGGGAAGGCAGAGATGCAAGCAGTTGGAGCAGGGGCGGTGAACCAAGCCGTCAAAGCTATAGCTATAGCGAGGGGATATCTTGCACCAAGTGGAGTAAATCTGGTTTGTATCCCTGCTTTTGTAGATGTAAAAATCGATGATAATGAAAAAACAGCAATACGATTCATAGTCCTTCCTGGATAGGGGAAAACCATATTATATTAAAAGGAGGTATGTGGAGGGATGAACAAACAAGAGTTAGTTAATGTACTTTCGGAAAAAATTAACAAAAACCGTAAGGATAAGATATCCAAAAAGGATATGGCAGAAATAGTGGATACCTTATTCGACTCCATTCAAGGTGAATTGAAAAAAGGAGGGAAAATCCAGCTTGTTGGTTTTGGAACTTTTGGAGTGAAAACCAGAGCGGGACGGAGAGGCAGAAATCCCCAGACTGGTAAGGAAATTCAAATCCCTTCCACCAAAGTTCCATTTTTCCGTTCGGGAAAAGTACTGAAAGAAACCGTTAAATAGAAGTTCTTAGCTTTTTATCGGGTATTTTAATAAAAGAAGGGGCATAGCCCCTTCTTTTTTATTCCTGATTCGAATTTTTGAATGACTTCAGGAAGGAGATCGCAATGCTGTGTGACTATCACATTCATACTCATCGCTGTGGTGATGCTCGAGGAAATTATGAAGAATACATCGAACGTGCAATTCATTTAAAACTTACTGAAATTGGTTTTTCTGGCCATTGTCCTCAATATTTTCTTCCGGAAGAGAAAAGAACTCGACAATCAGCTATACCTGAAGATGAACTCGAATTGTATATTCAGGAGGTCGAAACCCTGAAGAATAAATATAACGATTTAATTACCTTAAAAATTGGTCTGGAGATGGATTATATCCCTGGGAAAGAACAGGAAGCGCTCCCTATCATTCATCGTTATAACTGGGATTATCTCCTTTTATCAGTTCATTTCTTAGGAGATTGGCCCTTTGATCATCCTCAATACATTCATTTTTATGAAGAAAAAAATATTAATGATATCTATCGATTGTATTATAAAACCCTCATTCAGGGTATTGAAACCGGATGGTTTGATATTATCGCTCATTTTGATCTTCCTAAAAAATTTCGCTTTCAACCAACCGAGCCAATTCAAGTGGAAGATGAAGCCATCGATTTTTGTCAAAAACATGGGATGGCAATTGAAATGAATACCTCTGGTTACCGAAAACCAATTGGAGAAGCCTATCCTTCTTTGAGTATTCTTAAAAAATGTTTTCAAGCTGGCATTCCGATATGTCTTGGTTCAGATGCTCATCGTCCGGATGAAGTTGCAAAGGATTTTGATCGAGCCTTGGTTGTCTTGAAAGAAGCTGGATATACCCATTTAACCCAATTTGAAAAAAGAAAAAAAAGGACCTATCAGATACCAAATTAAAAAGAGGTGTTATGAAGGTGAGGATGATTACCGCTATGATAGCTATAGTAATAATTGTTCCTCTCCTTTTTATAAAGTTGGCGCGTGATTATCCACAGTCATATCTTTTTCGGTATTTTATTTGGATAGTTATTATAATTTTGGCACTTGTTTTTATCTTAGCAATAGGAGGTAAAAAAAATGGCTGACCTCTCGTCTCCCACTGTTGACCTTCCAAGAAAAACAAAAATTGTTGCTACCATTGGACCTAGTGTGGCCAGTCCGGAAAGAATCGCTGCCCTGATCAAGGAGGGGGTTGATGTCTTTCGTTTAAACTTTTCTCATGGTACCCTTGAAGACCACTATTCGGTACTCCAAAGAATTCGTAAGTATGATAACGATCATGGTGATATTCATGCAATTATTGGGGATCTCCCCGGCCCAAAGCTCCGGATTGGTGAAATCGAAGGGGGCGAGGTAGAGCTCTTTGATGATGAAACTATTCAGTTCATCAAAGGAAACACCCTGGGGTCGAAGCCAATTCTGACCGTAGAGAGTGACGAAGTTTTTACATTTTTGAAACCAGGAGATATTTTTTTTATCAATGACGGACTGATTCGTATGAAGGTGATTTCTAAGACAACCGATTCGCTCCTTTGTCGAGTCGAGAAAGGTGGAATAGTATCTTCGCGAAAGGGAATAAATATCCCCTATCTTCCCGATCATTTTCCTTCAATGACTTCTCGTGACCTGCACATATTAGAAACCATTAAAGAGTGGGACCTGGATTTTCTTGCTCTTTCATTTGTTCGGAGTGCCAGAGATGTCTTCAGTCTCCGTCAGTATGTATCATCTTTTTCACGTCAATTTCCAATCATTGCCAAAATCGAAAAGCCTCAAGCTTTAAATGAAATCGAAGCGATTATTAGCGCATCCGATGGAGTTATGGTAGCCAGGGGTGATTTGGGAGTCGAGGTTCCGGTTGAATCGGTTCCTTTTTGGCAGAAAAAAATTATTTTTGAATCCCGTCGCAGATACAAGCCAGTGATCGTAGCCACTCAGATGCTGGATAGTATGATTCACAATCCCATTCCGACTCGGGCCGAGGTGAGCGATGTTGCGGCTGCTATTTACGACGGAACTGATGCCATCATGTTATCTGGTGAAACCGCCATTGGTGCCTATCCAATGGAAACAGTGAGGACCGCCTGTAAAATTGTCCGTTTTACCGAAGATCATACTGACTTTGCGACTGATGCTCAACGTTTAATGGATGGTAATACCGATCTCTCAAGTGCGATATCATTCGGTGCTTGGGAAATTGCAAAAAAATTGCAGCTTCCAGTAATCGTTACTTCAACCTTTTCAGGAAGTACTGCGCGGAGAATATCACGTTTCCGTCCAACCGTTCCGATTTTGGCCTTTTCACCACAATTCACCATCCGCCAGCAGTTAAAACTTTCTTATGGAGTCATTCCCTATTCAATGAGTTTGTGTACTGAGGCCTCGGAATTAATGAGTGAAATAAAACAACTCACTCTTGTTAGCGGGTTTGCGCAAAAGGGAGATAAAATCATTATTACTGCAGGGATTCCACTGCAAAAATCAGGATTTACCAATTTACTCCAGGTTGAAGAACTGTAATTTCCTGAAAAGAATGTAAGATTAAGTATTATTTTTTGTGAGAGTATTGTTTCATTAATAATAATTTATTATAAAAACCAAGGACATTTAACCATGGATTTTATCAAGATCCTCAATGAATATCCAGTTATACCAGCTCTGCGTTTTGAGGGAGAAAAGAAGGTGGATTTTTCCTCCGCCAGGTTTGGTGGGCCTTGTTTTCTTCTTGATGGGAATATGAATACCCTCAATGAAGTATTGAGAAAAATTGAGAAATATTTTTTCTCTATATTTCTTCATTTCGATCTCTTTTCTGGTTTATCATCCGATAATGATGGCTTGCTCTACTTAAAAAATCATTTTAAAGGAATACATGGCATCATTTCGACTCGGGCTCGTACTTTGTCTTTTGCCAAAAAACAAGGTTTTATGACCATATTTCGAATTTTTCTGTTGGATAGTGAAAGCTTACAAACCGGTTTAAAAGTTGTTTCTCAATTGTCCCCGGATGCTATTGAAATATTACCTGGAGTTATTTTCCCCATTATCCAGGAATTAATTCCGGTTACCGTTCTTCCACCTCTCATCTGTGGAGGATTTATTCGGAGCAAAAAAGAAGTCATGCGCATTCTGCAGTCTGGCGCTACCGCGGTATCTACCAGCTCACCGGATTTATGGAATATTAAACGAACTTCATTTTAGTCATTCCATTCTTTATTCCTTATTGTGAAAATACCGTGAACGGTGAACTGTAAACAGTGAACGGTTATAAAGCTGTCATCCTGAGACCGGTAGCCTACGACGTAGATTAAAATAATGAAAGGATTAAATATTACACTTGGGAAAAACCATCCAAGCATAGCGACGTGATGATCTCATCTTTTAAGTCTGTTTCAATTCCACAATTACACATGCTTTAAGGATGAGTTTTCCACGTCGACCAACCAAAATACGGTCGGATTTCTCGGAATGACGTCTTGTTGTCCTGTATTCATCCTCCCCTGGTATTAGGGATTTCACCGGACACGAATGTCTATTTACCATTTATCAAAACGGTTCTATCCTTAGGGAAACATCGGAGTATTAATTTTAAATTCAAAACTCAATTCCTTAATATCCTCGAGAATGCGTGTTTGGCCTTCAATTCGACTTTTTAATCCGCTTAATTTTTCTCCTTTATTTCCAACCAGTGCTCTAATTTGAGGAATTTGTTTTTGAGGAGAAAAATAGACTCTGATTTGATAAGGACCCTGGTAAAACTGCTGACCTTCTGGTGGTTGCAATGAAATCTGAAATGAACCATTGGTGACCAGAACTTCGGTTTGGAGATCAAACAGGTGGGGATGAGCCGGTGTGGCTAACTGTCTAAAGAGGACCCCGAGTATAGAGCCATTGGGGAGATCGGTCTCACCAGTTATTTCGAGTATTCCATCATAACGGGTGATGAGAGTAACTGTTAATTGTGAAAATTGATCGGTGTAGGTCTCCTTGTTCCGAAAAAGCTTTACCGAATCAATGGCGAGATCAGTCGTTGGAGGAGGGGTGGGAGATGATTCACTGGTTTGATCTTCAGTGGGGATAAGAGGTGAAGCGAGGGAACCGACCTGGTTGTGGGAAACGGGAGATGTCATAATTAAAAATAAGAGTGAAACCAGGGTGATAGTGCCATAAATGAAAACAACCAGAAATCTTCTCTTCTTCCAATGAAAAATGACCAAAGAAGGGTTAATTAAGCCAATAATAAATAGAACCAATGAAGCCATGGTTAATACAAGAAAAAAATTCGCCATCGATTCCAAGATTCTCCTTTAATTCATTTATGCACATTGTAATGGAAACAACCTATACCTCATAATAGATGTCCATGCCAGGCAAAAACCCTGGCACCAGGAGAGGATGAAAATGAATCCTTTTTCCAAACGACGATGACGACATGCCATGGCATGTCGCTACATTATTTTATGTTTATCTATTCATTCCCCCATCGAGGGGTGATAAAGGGTGGGGGAGTGTGTCTTTTCATTTTTTAACTATTCACTACTCACGACTCACTACTCACCGTATTTAAGATATTTTCATAATAATTCTACCATCATGAATAGACAGTGATATCTCCTTCAGTTCCCTTTAAGGTATGCTCATCGGAAGTCTCAATTGGAGCATGCCGATTTTTATTTTCATTACCGGAATTATGTTTTGTTGGTTTTGTATTTCGGCAAGCTCAAGCACTTTATTGTATGCTTTCAACGCTTCGACAAAATTATTTTCATTTTCATAAATGGTTCCCAAAAGATTTAATGCTCCAATCGATTCGGGATTATCAGTGAGAATGAGTTTAAGAGAGTCTTTGGCTTGGCTGATCATGTTTAATCGAAAATACCCCATTGACCGATCCAGAAGATAATCTTCTGAGTGGGTATACAGCTGCCGTGCCTGATCAAATAATGATTGGGCTTTTTGAGTTTGACCGGTTTTTTCCAATAGAGCTGCTTGAATGACATAGGGAATGGGACGCTCGGGAAATATGGTTTTCGCTTCTTCACACTGTTGCATAGCTTTTTCAATGAGGAGTGATATTTGTTCCGGATCGTTTTCTAAAAGTGATTGATCGATGAGTTTTTCAATGGATGAATTGAGATCAAGATACTGTTTTTCGTTTGGTGGAAGTCGAAGTAAGAAAAAATAGATCAGGAATAAAGAAGTAATGGCAGTGAATAGTGTAAGTAGGTTTTTTTTCAATACCTTTTTTCGTCTATTTTGATCAATGATATCCAATTGCCACCACCATTGTTCGGCTGGAGGATGAAGATTCTCCCTTTCTTGAGCGATCAGCCAGTTACCGGTCATTTTAACCAGGAGGTGGGCTTGTTTTTGAAGTATGGTGTCATAATTACTCAACCGGGTTTCTTCCGGATCAAAAAATGCCCCTTTTAAACGATAATAGGAAAGGCCGTCTTCAATTTCACTTCTTAAACGTAATATTTCAACGCCTTTCCCCTTTTGGTCTTTAAGATTTGCCACCTTTTTCACGTAGAGTTCGATCAATGCGCGTACATCATCCAGAGATTGTTGGTACCTTTCGGTCATTTTGTGTGACACCTCCAGTCATTCATTATAAACCATAAATGGCAGTGGATAAATCGAATACGGTAAGAAAAATTATTTGGTAATGCTGGTTGATGATAACCCCTTCTTATAGATTACGCAACATCATGTGATGAATGAAAAACATGTACCTGAATCAGTCATTGCGATGAATCTAACTGTATTTTGGTTGGACGACGTGGTAATCTAATCCTTAAAGAATGTTGAGTTGTTGAGTTGGAAAGAATAAAAAGGGTAAAACCCTCTCGTCCTCATAAGGCAAGGGTTCAGTATGAAATTTTTTTTCCACTCGATCCTAATCACTTTGTTATTACTTTTAGAGCTAATGTCATGTGTTGTGTTATCGATCGGCTCGGGCAGCGTTTTCATCCTATTACATTTCATGGAAAAACCCTTGTTTAATGAGGCGTTGACTTACGTTTAAAAAGATATAAAATAAAAAAAAAGATAATAGAACAGGATTAAGCATACATTTAGATCAGATTCCCACCCATTTCCGTAAGGTATTCTGGTGAGGAATGAATTTTAGGAAACCGGATTCTGGACAAATCCATTAAGTTTGCAAAAGAACTTGAAAAATCTGGTGTAGTGCTCCTTGATATCGGCTCCAGCATATTCGAAGCCTCTTGACCGACCATTAAACCCAATCTATTATCAAAAAGGTTGGAATTCGGTATATATATATATGGTATAAGGAGGTGAAAAAAGTAGCACCAAACCAACTAAACGGTAGGAAGACCATTAATTCCAGTTATCAAAATCAAAAGAAGGAGGCTGTAAATATGACAAACAAGATATTCAGATTCATCAGTATGTTACTGGTTGTGGTTTTTGCATGCGCTCTTTTCCTGGTTGGTATCGATCAGAAGGTCGCTGCAAAAGAACCGCCAGTCGTCGGTATCTCCACTGGTTCATCAGGTACATCTTGGCGTAACATTATGATTGCTGCATTAGAAGAAGTTGGAAAAGAGTACAAATCCGCCGGTAAAATTGCGGATTACAAGATAGTGAATAACATTACTAATGGTGATGCAACCGAACAGGCAAATATTATCCGTGATTTCATTTCCCAGGGTGTGGACATCATAATGGTGAACCCCAATTCCCCCGATGCCCTCAACGGTGTAATCAAGGAAGCCCAGGATGAAGGTATTTTGGTTATTGCTTTTGATGCGACTGTGACTGCTCCCAACGTGCTCAATGTCACCCTCGATCACTATGCCTGGAACAAAAAAAATGTGGAATTTATTGCCTCAACTCTCAAGAAGGGGAATGTCATCCAGATTTACGGTTTGGACGGACATCCGGCAAACAACGATCGTATTCGAGCGACCGATGACGTTCTTAAGAATTATCCTGATATCAAAATGATTGCCAGCACCACCGGGTATTGGGATCAAACCAAAGCAAAAGAAGTGGCAACCCAGATTATCGGTTCCGGCCAGCAGATTGATGGCGTCATTACCCAGGATGGTGAGGCATTTGGAGTTCTCTCGGCTTTCCTTGATGCGAATAAGCTTCCCAAGGTCATGTTTGGAGACCCAGGTACTGCCTTCTTTAAAGAGTGGAAGAAATTAAGAGATCAAGGCGCAGATTTTAAAGCTTGCACTCAACCCAATCCTCCTGGAATCGGCGGTACCGCATTCCGAATGGCTTTGCAGCTGTATAATGGGAAGAATTTTAAACCCGGTATTTTGAAAGACAATACCTACTTTTACAAAGTCGGCATGTTTATTACCGATGAAAACTTTGATGAAGGTTGGGAACTCTTGAAAGATAAACCGGATGACTATTTATTGAGCGAAATCATGTCAGAAGAAAAAGTAGCGGAACTGGTTGAATAAAAGCAGTCATTCTTTTCTGTTTAGTTTTTACCTATCAGGGGGGCAGGAATTGGCTTGCTCCCCTGATAATGTATACAAAAAGGGACAAAATTGGGTCATTATTCTTCTATAGGGTGAGTGATAACCGTGATGATCTTGGAAGCAAAAGAAATAAAAAAGCGTTTTGGAGGAGTGGTTGCCCTATCCAATGGAAATTTGCGTTGTTACAAAGGAAGAATTACCGGTCTTTTGGGAGCAAATGGTTCAGGGAAAAGCACCATTTCCAAGATTATTACCGGTGTATATCATGCTGATGAGGGGGAAATAAAATATAATGGTAGAATAGTAAAATACCGAAATCCGAGCGAAGCCAGGAAAGATGGAATCGCCATGGTATTTCAAAACCTGAGCCTGGTATCGGATTTAACCGTTTGGCAGAATATAGTGCTGGGTGCAGAAGAAAAAAAAGGTTTATTTTTAGAAAACACCAGTGCTAAAGAGCTGTCCAAAAAGATTTTAAGCCAACTTCTTCCTGACTTAGACATCAATAAAAAGGTTTACGAATTAAATCCAGGAGAAATGCAGATTGTTGAAATAGCAAAAGCTATTTCTGAAGATCCCCAACTTCTCATCCTGGATGAACCTACAGCCGCTTTAGAGCAAGCTCAGGTAAAAAGCCTTTTTAATTATATGCGAACCCTTGCCCAAACAGGGGTAGCCATGATTTTTACTTCTCACCGGCTCTGGGAAGTTATGGAAATTTGTGACGATGTCATAATTTTTAGAAACGGTGAAAACGTCGCCAGCATCGATTTTGAGAAAGATGGAAAAGATCCAGAAAAGATCATAAGCTATATCACCGGAGAGACTCAAAAAATTAATGTTGAAAAAAAAATGAATGCAAGAACCGATGAAACGGTTTTGAGCATTAAAGGTTTAAACTACGGGAAAATTCTAAAAGATATATCCTTTGAATTAAAGAAAGGGGAAATATTAGGCATAGGAGGGCTTGCTGGACAAGGCCAACACGAGTTGATGCATGCTCTTGCTGGCAGTTACCCTGGTATCCGCTGTGATGCTGAGTTAATGGGGAGAAAAATTAAATTGAATAAGCCAGCGAATGCTATTAAAAACGGTATACTGCTTGTCCCTGGCGACAAGCATTTGGAAGGTCTTTTCTTGAAACATACGGTTCTAACCAATATGATTTTTCCCAAAATGGGGCTTCAAAATCATCCCTTGTTTATCCCCTATAAAAAGTATCGGAAAGATAGTGAACAGGTCATAGATGTTCTTTCGATAAAAACTTTTAGTATCGATATGCCGGTGGATACATTGTCGGGAGGGAATCAACAAAAAGTTGTAGTTGGAAAGTGGCTGTCATTTGACACCAATGTTCTCTTGCTGGCTGATCCTGCCAAGGGAGTTGATGTTGGAGCAAAAAGAGATTTATACCAGTATATCGTCAATCAAGTCAGAGAAAAGAAAATGAGTGTCATCCTATATGCCAGTGATAATGAGGAACTGATAGAATATTGCGATAGAATTTTGATCATGTATGAAGGACAGATCGTTGCAACTCTTGAAGGTGACGAAATCAACGACGATGCAGTTGTGGCATGTTCAATGCGGGTCAGATAGAGAAGGTGTGGCGAACGGGATGAACAAAATAAACAAGGCTGATTACGAATTTACCTTCCTAAAGAATGTTTTTAAACCAGAATTTTCGAATTTATTGATATTAGCTGTTATGTTTACCATCACCGCCGTCTTGCAAAAGAATTTTTTTGAAACCAAATCCATTGTAAGAAACATCAATGCCTTTACCCCATTAATACTCCTCACCATGGGTTCGGCAATAGTCATCATATCCGGTGGTTTGGACCTTTCTGCAGGCTCAGCGCTTTCGCTTTTTACCTGTGTTCTGACCACGGTCATGAAGAAGGATGACCCTATAACCGGGATATATGCTATTCTCATTGCCTTTGGGGTAGCGATTTTAGTAGGTGTCATTAACGGCATTGGTATTGGTTATCTGAGAATTCCACCTGTCATTGTCACCTTCGCAACCTCATACATGTGGCTGGGAACCGCTCTATTTTTAAGGCCGACCCCTGGCGGGGAGACCGTCGACTGGTTCAGGACTTTTTACAACATCGGAACAGTGAATGGTATCCCTGATTTTATCAAGAAAATCGGTAATGTTATTCCTCCTGCCTTGATCCTGGTGTTAGTGGGTTGTTTCCTTTGGTTTATCATCAGCAAAACTAAAACGGGACGATACATTTATGCGGTTGGGAGTAATAATGACAGTGCTTATGCAAGTGGTATTAATACGGCAAAAGTCCAGATGATGGCCTGTATTATTAATTCGATTTTCATTTTCCTGGCAGCTTTATTCTTTGTCGGTCAAAACCAGTCTGGGGATGCCAGAATGGGTGATCCACTAACGTTAAGAGCCATCGCTTCGGCAGTTGTAGGCGGTATTGCTCTTACCGGAGGCCGGGGAAATGTCTATTTTGCTTTGGTGGGCGCACTGATTCTCAGCTTTGTAAACAAGATTATTTTCTTTGCCAACATCCCCAATGCCTATCAGACCCTGGTGTCTGGATTCATTGTTATTATCGCCATTGCCGGCCCCGTTGCCTATACCTTGTATAACAAAGAACGACTCTGAGGAGAATGAATAGTATGAGCATTGAAATAAACAGACAAAACTTTACCGCTTCAAGACTGTTTGAAAAGTATAAAAAAGTGATTATTGCTTTTATCTTAATCATTCTTCTCTTTGGTTTAGGTGAAATCATCTTATCCAATTTTTTAAGCGTGGATCAAGTGTTGTTGACCTTAAAACTTGCTTCATTTACCGCCCTCTTTGCCCTTTGTCAGATGATTGTCATTGCAGCCGGAGGAAGCGGCCTTGATTTGTCAGTAGGGTACGCAGCTACCATGACCGCAGTGTTTACAGCAAGTATCATGGATGGTCAAAATGGAAACCTTTGGATCGCTATTGTCATTGCCTTGGCTTTTGGTTTTGCCATAGGTCTGTCAAACGGGTTATTAACTTCCTATTTAAAACTTCCTCCTTTAGTGGTGACGCTGGCTATGGCAAACATTCTTCAAGGGATTATAAACGTATACACCGCGGGAAGAAACATCACCGGGAGACCTTCACCGGTTTTGACAATTATTGCTGCAAAGTCCACCGGTAAATTTCCCAATATTCTTTTTATTTTATGTGCCGTCGCTATTATCGTTATGATAATACTCAACAAAACAAAATTAGGTTTGATCCTTTTTGGGGTCGGTTCCAACGAGAGAACCGCCTATCTGTGCGGATTTAATGTAAAACTGGTAAGGTGTACTGCTTTTATCATAAGTGGGGTATTAGCAAGCCTTATTGGATTAATGCTAATTGGAAATATGGGTATTGCCTTTAAGGATATGGGTTCCAACTACGTCATGCCAAGCATCGCCGCGGTGGTGGTTGGTGGAGTATCATTAACCGGAGGTGATGGAAATTATTTCGGGGTTATTTTAGGAGCCATTTTTTTGCAAACTCTGACCAACCTCTTGGTGGCGATGGGTTGGGGTGATGCAGGAAAATGGTTGGGGTTCGGCATTGTGCTTTTTGCTCTCCTTATTGTTTATGTAAGTAACCGTAGGAGCCGGTAAAATGAATATAATTTCCCTTTTAAAGTTATTCAATCTCCGTGATTCCTTTTTTCAAATAACAATTCCCCACTTTCAAAAAGGGGAATTTGAGATGAACTGTAAAACAATAGAGCCTCTTTGTCCATGGGGAAAGATTCAATAAATAGTAATAATGATTAGATTCCCACAACAACCTTATAACGCGCAGCTTTGCCATGGCGGTTACGGTTTTTCGTTATTAAATTGGCGTTCTTCCGGTTTATTCATCATAAGAATACTTCGCCATTTGTACCCTCAATTGAAGAATTATCGTATATATGAGAGTTACCGGGAATTCATTAACGGGTTCAGGCTGAAATTTGAAGGCGAATTTCCCGGGAGGAATTTTATGAGTGGAAAAAGTGTTTAAATAATCATGAAGTTAATTGCAGAAAACAGAAAAGCACGGCATCTTTACCAGATTATTGATACTTTAGAAGCTGGAATTGAGTTAAAAGGAACTGAGGTTAAGTCGCTCAGGGATCATTTGGTCAGTATGACCGATGCTTTTTGCCGGGGCATCAACGGAGAATTATGGTTGATGAACCTTCATATTTCTCCCTATGTTTTTGGGAACTTATTCAATCACGATCCCATGCGAAATAGAAGGTTGTTGTTGCATAAAAAGGAAGCGCTCCGTTGGGCATCACTTTCCGAGCAAAAAGGTTTGACAATTGTTCCACTCCGATTATACTTTAATGAGAGAGGACGTGCCAAAGCAGAAATTGCTTTGGTAAAACCGAAAAAAGTATATGACCGACGGCAGGAAATCCAGGATCGAGAACAAGAACGAGAACTCCGAAGGGTGACGAAATATAAAGTATAATTATAATTAATATACGGGGGCGAAATGGTTTCGACGGGATTCGAATGGATTCAATAAGGCGAGTCGAGGTCTCCACCGGGCTCGAAAAAAGGTGGAAACGTATAAACGCCAACGATAATTTGGCCTACGCTGCCTAATTAAGGCAGCACACCTCTCAGCCGATGGTTCGCTAAGCTGAAAAGGTGACGACTGGCGAACTGGCTTCCGGAAGTGCCCGGGTACCGGAAGTGAGAAGTACCTGGGATAGTGGGTTATTAATCCGGTCTCAGGGGTTAATAACTGGCGATAGCTTCAAGCTGAGAATACGCTCGTAGGCTTATTGGATTCATGAGTTTCGGACGCGGGTTCGACTCCCGCCGCCTCCACCATATTGAAATTATAACCCTG
>CAYSWT010000023.1:0-21444 GCA_964434845.1 uncultured Atribacterota bacterium
GAAAAGGAATATTCATTTCGATATCCATCAAAGAGATTTTGTCATTGATTTGTTTCAATCCATATTCAAATTTGAATTACATGATAGACCGCCATGCTGCTTCGCAGAACCATGTAAGGAATAAAAACTTCGACGCAATAGATTTTTATGGCGGGTATCGATACCATCCGTTATTCCCGAATGTATTCATCGGGAATCTAAGTCTTTTTTACTTTTACTTTAGACCCCTGATAGAAACATTCAGGGGTGACGAAATAACGAGAAGATTGTTTAAGAACCAATCGAATCCCTTTGTCCAAAGGGAGAGGTCTGGATAGGGTGATGATTGAGTATCTTTACACTTTTTACATTTTAGGTTAAAAAAATCCGTCATTGTGAGCTAAACAGCCAACGGCGTAAGATATTAAAACAAAAAAAGATTAATTCTCAAGAGGTGGTTATTCTTTAGGAATTTTCCGCTCAATTCGTTCTCCAAAAAAATCTCGCGGATTATCCCATAATATCATTCGGCCAATGTCTTCAGCAGTGGTACGGCTAAAATAATTATTTTCAACTTTATCAGCCAATACCTTGGCAATAGTGTTTAAATTATAAAGAATTGAACCGACTGCTCCTTCGGCGTTCCAGGAATCACCACCCATCATTATTCGTGAACCGCCGGTGGTCTCGATCCATTCTGAAAGGGCAAGAAGAGCATAAGTGGGTGACATAACTGGCAGCCACACCAGATCAAGGTATAGATTTGGATAAAAAAGAGCCATGGCACCTGGTTCTCCCACCCAGGGAAAACTCCCATGGAATAAAGATATTTTTAATTGATGATATTCTTCAAAGATATTACCCAAATGGGAAGCAGCCGTTTGAAAAGCCTTGCCTGGACCGGTATGAATTTGTACCGGGAGTTGATATTCATTTGCTTTTTGAAGACAATAATGAAAAATATAGTCCTGAAAATTTTTGATTTCATCTTTCGATTCAGAACCATCAGCCCGATAAAAAGCTACTTGAGCCCGATCTCGATCGATTGTTTCGAAACGAAGGGTACGATCATAAGCAATGGCACATTTCACCGCACAAATTCCTTGAGCGTTTCCTTTTTCAAAAAGATAATCTACATATGATAAATATTCATCAAAGGTCTCAATACTGATCCCCGAATTCTCTGCCCACAGGCGGGGATTCATTTGATCATGATCTAAGGCAGCCTGGCTAAACCCGTAAAAGAGGGGATCAATCCGCAATACCGGTGAAAAGTACCGGGAATCGATATCAAAATCTCCGATGACCCAATAGCGATCGAGAACAACTCGTTGCACATTGAGTTTCTGGAAAATCCATCGTTCAAGCATGTCATACTGGGAATACTGATCTTTGATAAATCGGGAAAGGCCATCCCAATTCTCCTCTGTGAGAAATTCATCATTAAAATCATACATGTAAGCGAAAGCCTGCATCAGATAACGGTAAAAAGCACTGCCGGGAATCTTTTTTATCCCGCGGAGAACATCTTCACGAGTAAAAGCAACCGAGCTGAGATCGCGGGCGCCATAGAGAATCCAGGGGAGATAACTGTCTTTGAATATGCTGAAGAGAATGTCGGGACTCTCTTGAAAATGATTTTGAGGAAAAAAGTGTTCATGAGTATCAATTTTCTTCCATTCCAATAATTGTGAATAAAGATCTTCATAAACATTCATAACACTCACCCCATAATCAACTTTCTTCACATAAAATACGGAAATTACGGGCAGCTGATACGATGTCTTCTTCCCCGGAAAATATACTTGATGTTCCTGCCACAAAAACATTAGCACCAGCTTTTTTCAATAAAGGAACGGTCTTTTCACCAATGCCTCCATCAACCGCAACATCAACTG
Organism: uncultured Atribacterota bacterium; assembly: GCA_964434845.1. Classification (GTDB taxonomy): domain Bacteria; phylum Atribacterota; class Atribacteria; order Atribacterales; family Atribacteraceae; genus CAYSWT01. The sequence goes on from CAYSWT010000023.1 coordinate 1,878, forward strand.
TAAGATGCAATGATTCGATCATACTCCGAACTTCGTCAACCTTACTCACCATCTCCGGAACAAACTTTTGACCGACAAAACCTGGATCGACCGTCATAACCAGTACCATATCCACATAGGGAAGAATATATTCTAAGACCTGAGGCGGGGTTGAGGGATTCAAGGCTAAACCGGCTTTTTTCCCAAAACTTTTAATTAAACTTGTTATTTGATGTAACCGAGAGGTGGTTTCAACGTGAAAGGTGATGATATCCGCTCCCAGGTTGGAAAAGAGTGGAATCATCTGGCCAGGATTCTCTGTCATCAAATGAACGTCAAAGATAAGCTTGGTCTCAGCACGTAGTTTACGCAACAGATTGGTACCAAGCGCAAAATTCGGTACAAAGTGACCATCCATTATATCCAGGTGGAGCATATCAACTCCACCCCTCTCTAATTTCCGTATATCTTCCAAAAGATTCATGTAATTCGCACAATCGAGCGATGCGGTTATTTTAACCGGTAATGAATCCATTGCTATAACAACCTCCTTCTGGTATAAAAACAATGAACGGCTTATATCATGGAGCGATGAGGACCTTGTTGTACTGAATTTGCCGGTCTTTCATCAGGCGGAGGAAATCAGGTGCTTCTTCCAAAGAGATGCGATGAGAGATGAAAGACCGGAGATCAGCTTCCCCGGTACGCTCAAATTCAAGGACCGCTTTCCAATCCGAACCCATTTGAACAAAACGTGAATTCCAAGTTCCATAAAGCGTTAATTGTTTCCTAAGAATCAGATTCATCTCTTTCGGATTGAGTTTGACCTCTTTTTCCTGGTTCCCTAAAAGTATGACCTGTCCGAATTTGTGGGTCACTTTTAAGACATCGACCAGGGCTTGATTGCTTCCTGAAGCCTCACACGTGAGATCAAAACCATACGATTCGGTATATTGTTCAAGCGCATGTGGAATATTCTCTTCGCTCGGTACCACAGCATCATCGAATTTGACATCTCGTGCAAATTGAAATTTTTGGGGATCAATGTCAAAACCGATGAGTTGCGTCGCTCCGGATATTTTTGCCCACATCCCAAAAAGAACTCCAATTGGACCAAGCCCGAATACCGCAACTGTTTTTCCAAATGGAATCGAAGCTCGACGAAGAGCATGGAGAGTAACCGCTGCTGGTTCACTCATTGCACCACATTCATAGGAAACCGCATCAGGAAGCTCTAAGCAGTTTTCTATAGGTGCGATAACAAATTCAGCAAAAGCACCGTCCTGTCGAGATCCGATATAACCATAATTCTCACAAATTTCATAATAACCGGCTTGGCAGTAACGGCAACGATGGCAGGGAAGAAGAGGAAAAACCGTCACTCTTTTTCCCAACCAGATTGCATCTTTTTCTTCATTCCCAATTTCGACGATTTCACCAGCAAATTCATGTCCAGGGATAGATGGATAGTAATAAGCAATATTGCCAAAAATACGGGAAATATCAGATCCACATACTCCACACACTTTTACTCGAATGAGTGCTTCGCCTTTTTTTGGACGAGGTCGAGGAACATCTTGGACCTGGATTTCGCCTTTATTTTTTAAAACCAAAGCCTTCATGGTATCCATAACTACGGATTCACCACCACTTTCAAACCTTCCCGCGATTCAGCCGCGTGAAATGCTTCATGAATTCGATCTAAAGGAAAACGATGGGTAATGTATTGACCGGTATGAACCATGCCTTTTTCTATTAATTGTAAAGCCTTTTTATGGTGTCGTGGCAGACTTCCGTGACTCCCGAAAACTGTTACTTCTTTATAGTGGATAAGATTACTGGATATATTTAATTTCCTGGCGGTAGAAGGTAAACCACCAAAAAAATTAATCCGAGCCCGATGACGGGCTAAGGTGAGCGATTGTTCTTGGGCATCTGGAGAAGCACAGGTTATCATAATCACATCTGGTCCCTCACCTTTGGTAACACCTTTTACTTTTGCTTCAAGATCAGGGTCATCACTGAGGAAATAATGATCAGCTCCAAACTTTTTTGCCATATCTAAACGTTTTTGTGATCTTTGAATGACAATAATGTTGGTGGCACCCATATGACGTCCAAGTTCGATCATCATGCATCCAATCGGTCCGGCACCAATGATACATAGGGTATCACCCACAGTAAGTTGACTCATTTCCAAACCATTGATAGCACACGCTAAGGGTTCGGCCAGCGATGCTTCATCGTAAGAAAGAGAATTGGGAATATGATTGACAACTTGTTGTATAACTGTCAGCTCATTTAATAAAATATATTCGGCAAACCCACCAGGAAATTGATAGCCAACCGCATAATTTATTGAACAATTTGTGCCCATTCCATTCTGGCACCAATGACATTTTCCACAGGGGACGTCAGCACCAACCGCTACCCGGTCTCCAATGCCAAATCTTTCGACTTCTGGTCCAACCGCAACCACTTCACCAGCCACTTCATGTCCGATGATTTGGGGATATTTTACCCGAGGATTCCCATAGTGAGTTATTCGAAGGTCAGAACCACACACTGCACACGATTTTACTCTGACCAGAACTTCTCCGGGTCCAACCGAATAATCAGGAACTTCTTTCACCACCAGTTGATCAATCCCTTCCAATACCGCTGCTTTCATAATAACACCTCTACCTGAGGGATTTTAAATTAACAGAATATGGAGTTTTTATTCTATTTGAAAATGATCAATACCTGATAGATGTCCATGCCAGGCAAAAACCCGAATCACCAGGAGAATATGAAAATATTTATTGTAAAGATGTTGAGTCGTTGAGTTGGAATAAAATCAAAAAATGATATCCTCACATCGCAAAAAACGCTCCTCAGGACGACAACTTCGTTGTCGGATGAAATTGGAACGACCCACGCTTGGATGCTTTTTCTAAAACTATCTTTTGATATTTGATTTATTCTATCTTACGCCATAGGCACTTGGGATGGTTTCTCCCCAAGTCTTCTTTCTCATTTTTTGATCTGTTAATCTTACGCCGTAGGCTGTCTGCCTCGCAATAACAGATTTGAATTACCTTTATCAAATCAACAAATCAACAGTTCAACAAATCAACGTTATTTACATAATATAAAAAACAAAAAGCCAGAGGAACTGCCTGCCCTCTGGCAGGATAATCATATGTTCATTGGGAGAAATGGTGTTCAATGATTATTTTGGAGTTCACCAGCGATACCCCAGTTCGAACGGGAGACCTCATGAAGGATCACCTGAACCGCCGATTCAGGGCAGTGCAGAGTATCAACACACCCTTGAGTGAGAATCTGCACCAATTGACGTTTTTGCTCTTCGGTTCTTCCCTCCCACATTTCAACTATGACAATCGGCATAATTTCACCTCACGCTTTCATGAGCGTTCCACTCAAAACTGTCCCATTTTTCAAGGTATCAGAAACCGGACAGCGCTTTTCCACTTCGTTCAGAAGAATATTTAATTGTTCGTCGCTTAAATTTCCCTTAATCTTAATGACATAACGAATAGCAAGCATACCGGGACGCACCGTATCATACTGTCCCATCATTCCTCGGGGATCAAGATCACCTTCAACAGTAATATCAATCCCTTCAAAGGGAATCTTCTTTTCACTGGCTACCACACAAGTGGTGATGCTTAAACACCCTAACAGGGATGAGAGCATTACCTCTACTGGATTCGGTGCGGTATCCTGACCACCCAGCGAGGGAGGTTCATCAAACGCGAGGGAAAAATTGCGTACCTTTGAGTTAACTCTTAAACCACCTTCCCAATGACCGGTTGCTTTAAATGTAATGGCCATGATTCATACCTCCTGAGTATAAAGAATTACCTTACTATTTCCACACTTACGGTATGGGTTTTTCATCTAATAAATTCGATGGAAAACAAATGATTTCTCTTATTTTTAGGTCAAAAAAAGAATTTTGATGGGCTGGTTTCAAAACTACAGCGGTATCAGCCCCTTTTGAGCTCCCTCCAATAGCAATAACATCCTGATACGTTGAAACGAAACCGGCATCAGCTGCCATTATGGTTATCTCGATAGTCACTTTAAAGCCTTCTGAAATTCTCCGATAACTTTCTGCGATAATTTCGGGAATACTTAAACCGCCGAATTTTTCGCGAAAAGAACGACTCACGCCACTCAATGCGTGTGAAGACATAACCAATGGGATTCTTCGCTCAGCAAGAAGGTTCCGGTTTCTTTTGGATATTGATTCTTCTTCTTTATCATAGAATCCCAAATGATAGGTTACGGCAACTATCTGTCCAAAATAACCGAAAGATTGGGCTATTTCTGATAATTGGAGCGCAGTTTCACCACTACTGGTAGCAACGATGAGGGTAGACACGTTTAACTCTTGTGCTCTTTCAATTGCTAACTCCAGGGTTTTTTGCGTGTTGGCTGGACCAGGTTGATCAAAATAGTAGATATTTTTCTCGCCCATCGAATAGTATCACCTCGTTTTCATTGATGTAATTCTATCATTTCACCGGTTTCCATATAATAAATTCGCTCGGTTATATTGGTGATATGATCTCCGATCCGTTCCAGATAACGAGCAATCATTAAAATCCAAATCGCCTGCCTGGTTACTGATGGATCTTTTTCAATGTAAGTAACGACTTCTTCGTGAATAGAACGATAAAGAGCATCAACCTGATCATCATCTTCCACAACCTTTTGAACGACGTTTAAATCTTTTTGTATAAAAGTAGCTGAAGTTTCTTCTAACATTTTAATGACGATCCCGGCCATCTTTGGAATATCTATTAAAGGCTTAAAAAGAGATTTATCTGCTAGTCTAATACTAAACTTTGCAATATCTATTGAATAGTCTCCAATCCTTTCAACATCGGTGATAATCTTCATAACTGCTGCGATAACTCGTAAATCTTTCGCTACTGGTTGTTGAAGAGCGATCATGCGCAGGCATTTTTCCTCGATTTTTAAATTATATGAATCGACGATATCGTCCAAGGCAATGACCTCCTTGGCTTTTTCTACATTTCTTTCCTGAAGAGATTCGATTGCCATCTGAAGCATTTTTTTTGCAGCCTGGGTCATATTCACCAGATCTTCCTGTACCTCTCGTAATTGCCTGGTAAAATGTCCTCGAATAATTTCCATGGATTTTCCTCCTGAAATAATTTTCTCACTAATATCAATCATCCCAGGTGCCTATTCTTCTTCTAATTTCTGCTCCGCTCTGAATATCAGAATACCGTGGATTATTAAGAAAGGTGATTCCCCATGTTTCAGAAAAGGTTAAAAGCATGATAAACGTTTTCAGTTATTTTTTCAAATCAATTCATATAGAGACAATCATGTTCGGTAAATATCCAGTCACCATCCGATAATGAAAACTCATCATTCTTTTCAATACGAATAACCATGGACATGAATGTCTATTTAATTCATAAGATTCATTTTACTTTCCTAATCTTACACCGTAGGAGTTTTCAGGATTTTATAAATGAATAAATTCTATTTTTTTATTCATGAGATCGCAAATGGCGATGGTCGCCATCCCGGTTAAGAGCCCACAAGTTTCCCCGGGATTTACCAGAAATCGCCCATTTTCTTCCTTAACGGTTTTTTCATGGGTATGTCCGTAAATTGACAGATCATATCTTCCCGAATGAAAGGCTAACTCAGCCGGGCGATAATAATGAGATACCCATATTCGATATTGGTGAAATTCAATCTCCTGATAATAAGAATGGATTAATCCATTCGATTTTTGAAAAATACCTATCACTTCTCCATCATTGTTCCCTAAAACTCCCCACCATGGGATGGTGAGCCCAGATAGAATTCCTATGGTAAAGGGGGCGATGTAATCACCACCATGAATAATTGCATCAATATTTTGTTCTTGAAAAACGACCAAAGCTTTTTTGAGATTCCCTAAGGCATCATGGGAGTCAGACAATATTCCGATTTTCATAGACCGATCCCTCCCCTATTTAAAATTGCTCCCAGTGTAGAACGTCTTTTAACTGTCTTTTCGATTGAATTCCGGTTGGATTCTCCGCTGGATATCCCATTGATATAAGACTAATCAGTCGGTATCCTTCTGGAACCCGAAGAGCCTTGGCAACAGCACCGGCATATGGTTTTTTATCTCCGGCGATCCAACAGGCACCAAGCCCGAAGGCATGAGCGGCATTCAAAATGTTAACCGTCGCTGCACAACCGTCTTCTAAAAAATATTTCACATTTTTACAAAATACCGCAATGACCACCGGAGCATCTTTGATAAATTTACCATAGTCGGTCATATTCGCAATATCTATTTTTTTTGGTTGATTTGTTACTACGATAAATTCCCATGGTTGAATATTAATAGCACTGGGTGCAAGCCGAGCACAATGAATGATTTCTTCTATTATTTCTTTTTCCACTAACTGTGATGTATAGCGACGAATTGATCGACGGGTTTTCAGTGCTTCGATCGTATCCATTTACCATCCCTCCTTTTGGAAAAAAATAAATAGACATTCATGCCAGATAATTAACCTAACACCATCTGATAAATAAAAACTGATTCAACATTCAAGTAACATCATACCAAGGCATGAATGTCTATCGGTAAGCTGATGGGTAAAGGTCATATTCTCTTCTTTTACTTGAGTCAGTCTATTAACGTTTATAGGCAAACTTTCTTAAAAGTTCCTTGCGAGATACAACATCGTTATCACTTTCTAATCCTTTGGGGGAAAAACCGTCAATCACTCCCATGATACCGTTTCCTTGATTCGTATGAGCGATGATTACTTCACAGGGGTTTGCGCTGGCACAAAAGATTCTACAGACCTCGGGCACCATTTTGATGGCATTCAAAACATTAATCGGGTACCCATCCTTGAGAAAAATAATAAAACAATGGCCTGCTGCCAAACGGAGAGCGTTCTTCTGAGCCAGAGCAATAAGCTCAACATCATTTCCATCAGACCGTACCAGACAAGGACCTGACGATTCACAAAAAGCTAAACCAAATTTTATAGTCGGGGCTGCACAGATCATCACCTCATAAATATCCTCCACACTTTTGATGAAATGCGTCTGCCCCAAGATAAAATTATATTGGTGAGGATTTTCAATAGTAATCATTTGAATTTCCATATCATCCATCCTCCTGTATTATATGTATGTTTTCATTTCCTTCGACAATACGAATTAGGCTGATTTCATATCGTGATTTTTTGAAAATATTTTCCAAACTTCATAGGCTATAAAGGAAATAAAAGAATATATGATAGTATATGTCCATTCTGTTCCATTTAAAGGAACATTTGAAAATATTTTTTGTAAGGGTGGAATAAGAACAGTAATCAAAACTATACCAGCGGACAGAAGACAGGCTTCGACTAAATAAAGATTGGTTCGAATATTTATTTGCCAAAAGTTTCTTTTTTCCGAACGGAAGCTATAGGCTCGTAAAAGCTCAGATAACGCCAGGGTAACAAAAGCCATGGTTCGACCGGTTTCAATTCCACCCATTTTGGTGCCAGTCAGGAATGAAAGGATGACCGATATTGCGATGAAAACCGAATTGTAGAGGATGATTTTCATCGACTGGTGGTTAATTATTGCTTCTCTGGGGTGACGAGGCTTTTTTTTCATAATATCAGGTTCGGGACTATCCACTCCCAAGGCTAAAGCAGGTAGACCATCGGTAACCAAATTGATCAGCAAGATTTGTACCGGAACGAGAGGACGATGAAGTCCGATGAGTATGGGTATAAAAATGGCAAAAATTTCCCCCAAGTTACATGCTAATAAATAATTGACAAATTTACGAATATTATCGAATATCACTCTTCCTTCTTGAATAGCTTTGACAATCGTGGCGAAATTGTCATCCATTAAGACGACATCCGCCACTTCCTTGGCAACGTCAGTCCCGGTGATGCCCATCGCTATCCCGATATCCGCTCTTTTAAGCGCTGGGGCATCGTTCACCCCATCCCCGGTCATGGCGACAACCTCGTTGTTTTTCTGAAGTGCTTCAACGATGTTCAATTTTTGTTCTGGCCATACTCGAGCAAAAACCCGGAGATGGCGAATCTTCTCCATAAGAGTTTCATGGGAGAGCTTTTCCATTTCTTGACCGGTAATCACCTCGTCACCCGATTTGATCAACCCCAGGTCCTGGGCGATCGTTCTCGCCGTGAGCAGATTATCTCCGGTAATCATGATGGTTTCAATTCCAGCACTCCTTGCTTCTTCCAAAGCCGGTTTTGCTTCAAGACGGGGAGGATCGATCATGCCTACCAATCCATAAAAGGTGAGATCATTTTCATCATCTTCGGTCAGTTTTCGTTGGTTGGGTATTTCTTTTTCGGCAAAAGCCAAAACTCGAAGGGCTTTACCGGCCATCTCTTCGAGAGTATTTAAAACCATCTGCCGTTCTTTTTCGCCCAAGGGATAGATCTTCCCTCTTACTCCATACCGGGTGCATCGGCTGATGAGGACATCGGGAGCACCCTTCACTAAAACCCTCCTTTCCCCATTCATTTCATGGAGGGTTGACATCATTTTTCGTTTGGAATCAAAAGGGACTTCATCCAAACGGGGGAATTTATGACGAATATCAATTACTGAGTATCCAATTTCCTCGGCCAATTCGATTAGAGCGAGTTCGGTCGGGTCTCCAAAGCGTTGAACCGTGTTCTCATTTCGATCGATGGAACTATCATTACAGAGGACTCCAATTTGAATGAGAATTTCATCGGGGAGAAAGGGCTCATCTTTGATCATCGCCTCTCCCTCGATTATCTGATAAATTTCTTTGGCAGTCATCTGATTTTGGGTTAAGGTTCCGGTTTTATCAGTACAAATGACGGTTGCGCTTCCCAGAGTTTCAACAGCAGGGAGCTTGCGGATAATCGCATTGTGCTGGCTCATCCGAAAAACTCCCAAAGCCAGAACGATGGTTACAATTGCTGGGAGTCCTTCGGGAATCGCTGCCACCGCCAGACTTACCGCGGTCATAAACATGGCAAAAGGTTGCTCACCTCGAATGATCCCAACCACAAAAACCACTCCACAAACTGCCAGAGTTAAATATCCCAGCAATTTCCCCAAACCTGCCAATCGCTTCTGGAGTGGCGTTACCACTTCTTCTTCTTTTTCTAATAGTTGGGCAATTTTCCCGATCTCCTGGTCGATTCCGGTTGCTGTCACGACTCCCTTGGCTCGTCCATACACAACAATGGTTCCGGAATAGGCCATGTTTATCCGATCTGCAATGGGGAGATCGGAAGCAACTGAATCAATGGCTTTTTCCACCGGCATCGATTCTCCGGTCAGGCTGGCTTCATCAATCCGAAGGTTATGAACCTCGATAAGCCGGATGTCTGCCGGTACATAATCTCCTTCACGGAGGAGAATAATATCACCGGGAACTAATTCCTCTGATGAAATGATCTTGAGTCCCCCGTTCCGGAAAACCTCACATTCGGGCACCGACATTTTTTTTAAAGCGTCCAGGGCTTTGGTGGCTTTTCTTTCCTGAGTTACTCCTAAAACTGCATTTATGATCAGGATAGCAATTATAACCGTGGCATCGGTGGTCTCTCCTAACAACCCAGAAATAAGAACTGCTGCAACCAGGATAAGCACTAAAAAATCCTTAAACTGATCAAGAAACATTCCTAAAATGGTTTTTTTCTTTCCTTCTGGTAGAACGTTTCGCCCCATTTCTTTGATCCGTCGCTGAGCTTCATTATCGCTTAAACCATTTTCCAGATCGGTTCCAAGGTGTAAAATGACTTCTTGGGGTGATTTCGCATGCCAGCTTATTCCCTTTTGATCCACGGTAATACCTCCTCCAACAATCCTCCGAACTTTTCGATCAAGGTTTTTTTCTCCTCGTTAACCACTTTTTCCCCTAAGATTTCCTCTATAAATCCCTGCATAGCATTCTCAAAACCAATATCATACCCTTCTTTTTGACTTTTATACCATTTATAGTCAAGAATAAAACAGAAAATATCACCAAGGGTTCTCCCTTGATAGGCATCTTCTAACCCTTTTTCCACTATGGATTGAACTGCCGGGGTATATACCGAAAGGAACCAATTTAATGCAGCTTCCTTTAAATCGGCTTCTCGGCCGAGAAACAACTCCATCCGTTTGGCGTAATCTTTTATATAATTAATAAACGTATCATAATGACGGGGCTCGTTTACATCAATTCCTTGTAAACCGGTCAGGTTTTCAAACTCAATTCTTTTCTTTCGAAGAGTTCGGCTCTCTTTTCTTTCACTGGGAAAAAACTCGATCACCTCGGCATCGATAAATTCTATTCCAAGCTCCTTTGCAATCGATACCCGGTGGTTCCCATCCAGCACATAATATTCATCACCAACTTTATAGGCAATGATAGGCGGGACAGTATCTCCTTTTTCCATAACTTTTCGTAACCGATAATAACGTACATCGGGATTTTTGAGTTTAAATCCAGGGAGGAAATCCTGGACCCTGCCTACGCTTCCTACTATCTTGTCGACTTTGATGGCGTGAATACCCCGGTAGGCGCGATTGGAGAGATTCATTTTTTTTGATACCACTCCAAATGCCTTGACCGGTTGTCGATTTTTTGCCATAAGATACCTCTACTCTCTTTATTTATTGGTTCAAAAGCAAACTTTCTCCAGGTATTAGGTTTTCCAGTCCAAGAAAACTGATCAATGCATTCATCTGATTGAGCATTAAAACCATTCCCAGAAAAATGAGTAAGATCCCACTGACTATTTCAATAATATGACCTCTTTTCTGGAGGGTACGGAAAAAACTCATCATATATCCCCAGCCTAAACCCAGTAATATAAAGGGAATGGCTAAACCCAAGGCATAGAAAGAGAGATATATCCCCCCTTGGACTACATTTCCTAAAGTAGAAACATAGAGAAGAATCGATCCCAAAATCGGTCCGACGCAGGGCGTCCACCCCAGCCCAAAAGTGATTCCTAATATGAGACTTCTCATTTTCGCCCAGGTTTTTCGGGGATGAATTCTTTTTTCGGCATAAAACATCTTGATTTTTAGAACCCCTAATATTTGTAAACCAAAAATGATGATGATTACACCAGCAATTCGATTGAACCATAGTTTATATTTCATTAAAAAGGTTCCAAGAAAAGAGGCGCCAATTCCCATGAATATAAATACCAGTGCAAATCCGATAACAAATAATATGGTATGCAAAAAAACCTTCTTTCGTTCCTTTTCGATAGATTCAACACCACTGATATAGCTTATGTATGCAGGAGCTATTGCCAGTACACAGGGTGATAGAAAAGATAGAAGACCAGCAAAGAAACTAATCAATCCGTTCAATTGAACATCCATAAACTCACCTTCGATCTCGACCGCATTCTCAATGAGGTAAATGATGGTCGGTACTATTATAACAAAGCTTTTTCGAAAAATTGCGATAATTCGGTGGTCAATAGGGGAATGAGTATGATATAAAATTAATAGAATTCATCGATTTTATCCTGGTAACTGTTTTTTCAATTGCGTAGGAGCAGTAGAAAAAAACTTAAAAAAAATTAGATTGCCACGTCGCTCCGCTCCTCGTAATGACGGCTATGCGCATGGTGTTTTCATATTCATACGTTGCTGTTCCACGGCATGACGACCTATCCTTGGTTCAAGATTATTTATTATGGAATTCATAAGCTTTCGAAATATTTTGAAAAAATTACAAAGAAGGTGATACCAATTGTACTGGGAAAAAGAGATTGAAACCTTAGAACGAGATCAATTGGTGCAATTACAATCTGAGCGTCTCCAAGAAACCATGAAGCAAGCGGCGAAAACTTCTTACTACCGGAAGATATTTTCCCACGATCACATCCAACCTGAAAAAATCAAAACCCTGGAAGATCTTCGCACTATTCCACCAACTACCAAGGACGATTTACGAAGCGGATTCCCCTTTGGTTTTTTAGCAACCTCTTTAGATGAGGTCATCCGACTTCATTCTTCCTCTGGGACCACTGGAACGCCAACAGTTATTTACCACACAGCTGAGGATGTTGAAAATTGGGCAAATTTAGTTGCTCGTTCTTTATACGGAGTGGGAGTTCGGAAAAATGATATTTTTCAAAACATGATGAGCTATGGCCTTTTTACCGGCGGGCTCGGTATGCATTATGGAGCTGAAAAAATCGGTACCATGGTTATTCCCATCGGTGGTGGAAATAGCAAACGTCAGATTTGGTTTCTTAAGAATTTTAAAACTACCGTCATTCATATTATTCCGAGTTATTCCCTGCTTCTGTCGAATCTTATTAAAAGTGAAGGTTTGGATCCAAAAAGTGATTTAAACCTAAAAATCTTGTTGATTGGAGCGGAACCACATAGCGAGGAAACCCGACGACGGGTGGAAGAACTGTATGGTGCGAAAGCATTCAATTCGTATGGGTTATCAGAAATGAATGGACCAGGAGTAGCCTTTGAATGTGCATATCAAAACGACTTACATCTATGGGAAGATGCTTTTGTGTTAGAAATATTAAATCCAAAAACTCTCGAACCCTGTGCTCCAGGAGAGTTGGGAGAAGTAGTCCTGACCACGCTTTGCCGGCAAGCTACTCCTATCCTTCGTTATCGAACCAAAGACCTTGCCTATTGGATTAATGATCCTTGCCCATGCGGAAGAACCCATCATCGCATTTCACGCATTCAAGGTCGAACCGATGACATGTTTATCTTCCATGGAGTAAACATCTTCCCCATTCAAATCGAAAAAGTATTGATGAATATCCCTGAAGTCGGTTCGAATTACTTAATTACTTTAGATCGTAAAGATTACCGAGATACCATGAAAGTTGAAATTGAAATTAAACCTGAGCTATTTATTGGTGATTTACCAAAGCTTGAAAGACTTCGTGATCGTATTCAAATCGAACTTCGTTCTGAAACATTAGTTACTCCTGAAATTATTCTACTTGAACCGGGAACCTTACCCACTTCAGAAGGAAAAGCGGTACGGGTTGTCGATAAGCGTCAGATTTGACATGGCGAAAAGGAGAGTGAGATCATATGGCGCATCAGGTTTCAGTTTTTGCCGAAAATAAACCGGGACGAATTGAAAAGATAACTCGTCTCTTTCACCAGGCAGAAATTAATATCCGTGCTATAACCATTTCGAGTGCCAATGGTTTTGGAGTCATTAAAGTATTGGTCAATCAACCCCAAAAAGCTTATGAAATTCTTCGCAGTCAAGGAATCCCATCTTATCTCCAGGAAGTGATTGTGGTCGTAATGGACGATATTCCTGGTGGATTGCATAAGGTCGCCCAAGTATTATCAGAAAATAATATAAATATTGAAGACGCGTATGGATTTGTAGTGGCCAGTGGTGAAAAAGCAGTTTTGATCATCCAGGTGGAAAGTCAACCTCGAGCTCATAGTGTTCTGGAGCGAAATAATTTCCAGCTCCTTTCTGATGAGGAAATCTATAAGTACTGAGGATTGATAAATATTAAGGAGCGGTTTTCTGATTACTTACCAGCAAAACCGCTTCCCTTCGGTATTTATTATTCTTATGATAAACAAATGCCTTATTAGAAGGGGAGATATTTCTTCATGACTTCATCAAAGCGATTTTTCAGTTTTGTCGCTTGAACCATATATTCTTTCTGATCATTCCATAGATTTCCCGGAGACAGAATATTAGTTGGAATACCTTCCACCTGGTTGGGAATTAAAAACTGGAGGATTGGATCTTCTTTGAACCCTGCCGATTCTATCGATCCATCTATCACCGCTCGAACCATCATCCGAGTGTAATCAATATCAATTCGCTTCCCAACTCCATAAGGACCACCAACCCAGCCGGTATTTACCAAATAAACGCGCGAACCGTGACGAGTAATTTTTTCACCAAGCATTCGGGCATACACTTTCGGATTCAACGGCATAAAGGGTGCTCCAAAACAAACCGAGAAAGTCGCCTGCGGTTCGATTATTCCCCGCTCGGTCCCAGCTAATTTACTGGTATATCCTAAAATAAAATTGTATATCGCTTTTTCTCGAGTGAGTTTGGCAATCGGTGGCATTACCCCAAAAGCGTCGGCTGTCAGGAAAATCACCACATTCGGATGACCTGCTATTCCCGGAATCTGAGCGTTCGGAATAAACTCAATGGGGTAACTGACTCTGGTATTTTCGGTGTAGCGACCATCGTTATAATCCGGAATCCGATTTTCGTGATTGATATAAACATTTTCCATAATGGCTCCGTAGCGGATGGCATTCCAAATTTGATTCTCTTTTTCTTTGGAAAGATTAATGCATTTTGCGTAGCAACCACCCTCAAAATTGAAAATCCCATGATCTGACCAACCATGTTCATCGTCACCAATGAGGCGCCGTTCCGGATCAGCTGAGAGAGAAGTTTTTCCCGTACCCGATAATCCAAAGAAGATAGCAACATCATTATTATTTCCAGTATTCGCTGAACAATGCATGGGAAGGATTCCTTTTTGCGGTAGTAGAAAATTCATGACGGTGAAAATAGCCTTTTTAATTTCACCACCATAGGAAGTCCCTCCAATGATGATTTTTCGATCGGTAAAATTTAAAATAACAAAAGCTTCAGATCGAACTCCATCTATTTCGGGAATAGCTTTAAAGCGAGGGCAGCATATGACGGTAAAATCGGGTGTAAAGTCATTTAATTCTTGCGGAGTGGCTTCTAAAAACATGTTGTAAGTAAATACGTTTTGATAGGCATATTCATTGATAAAACGAACAGCCATCCGAGCAGTTGGATCAGTGCCGACAAACCCGTCATTAACATAGACATCTTTATCCTGCAGATAGCTGAGTAATTTTCCAAGCAGAAGATGATATTTTTCTAATAAAATTGGTTTATTTACCTTCCCCCAATCAACCGTATCGTGCGTCAATTCATCATCAACAATAAACCGGTCTTCCGGTGATCGACCGCTATAGGCGCCAGTGAGAACACTGAAAGCACCGGTTGATGATAGAATGCCCTCTTTTTTTTGCATGGCGTGTTCAAATAGCTCAGGAACCGTCAGATTATAATAAATATTCTTCGCATTAAAAATACCGGATTTTTCGAATGGATAATGGGCTTTCAGCACTGCGCTTTCACCTACCCCAAAATGAATTTTTTCAATTCTATCATAAAATTTTCAATCATCAAGTATATAAATTATTGTTTTGGAATAGATTATGGCGATTTGAATTCCCATTCGCGGGTTATTTTGAATGAATATGGGTCATTTCAAGCATAACGGGAGTATTTTCCCTGATTGTTAAAGAGGAATATAACAATCAATTATATTGAAAAAAGAGTGTAAACGAGTCTACCACGGTAGCTTAAATGTCAAATTATTGTGAATTCCCTCGTCCTATGCGCTGCATCAGGCAAAAGACAATGAGTAGAACGGCAACCGCAGCATCGATCCAATACCCGGTCGCTCCTGCCAGGATAAGCCCACTTTTAAAAGATGAAAAAGCAAAAGCAGCGAGGGAAACAGCCAAGATACTTCCTTTCCCTCCGGTAAAAGCTGTCCCTCCCATGATCGAGGCGGCAATCGCTTCAACCTCCAGACCATATCCCATGCTGCTCATCCCGATTCGGGTTAAAAACCAATCGATGCGCCCAATATACGCTCCACCGGCAAAAGCCGCCAATGCTGAGCAAACAACAAAAGAGGCTATTTTACTCCGGTTGGTATTGACTCCTAATGCCCTCGCTGTCTCTCGGTTTCCACCGGTGGCAAAAATCCAGTTCCCTAAACGGGCGTGATATAAAAGATAATTGAGCAGGAAGGCTATTCCAACAAACCAAAAGAAGAGCTTGGGAAAATATCCTACTCGACCACCAAGAGAACGAAGTAAAATGGATTCTCCTCCTTTGTAGGAAATGAAGCTCCCTCCAAATAACCCGATCAGGTTCCCTCTCAATATCCACATCATTCCCAGAGTGGAAATCATAGCCGGTATTTTGAATTTGAGAATGATTAAACCGTTGATATATCCGATGAGACAGCCAAAACCTACGGCAATGGCCAAACTCAATGGGTAGGGGAATCCGAGATTTGAAAGAACCGTTGCCAAAACGGCAGCCCATCCGTAGACCGAAGCGATGGAGAGATCAATCTCACCTGATATAATCACCATGGTTTCTCCCAGCGCTAAAATACCCAATTCAGCTCCAATCAGGAGAATCCCGGGAAGAATAAGCGGTCCGAGAAAATTTGGGGATAGAATCGAAAAAAAGACAAAAATTATGGCAAGAGCCATGATAACGGTATATTCATGTCTCAAGATGATTTTCTTTTTTTGGACAGCAACAATTGATGTCGCCTGATTGTTTTGGTTGTTGATGGACATATTCTTCATACCCTCCCCCTTGTGTTCTCTGAATATTGAATTAAAGGTCATTGCAGAATCAGTAATGCAACCTCTTGATCGAACTGTCAGATTTTAATGAATTTCCTTATAAGGGTATTATTGATGACCGTGGCAATCATTAGCAAAATCCCGACCAGAACATTATAGTATTCGACTCTTATCCCATATGTGGCAATTCCTACCTGAACTTCTTTTAGTAAAAATGCACAAATGGAGGTACCAATAATACTCCCGACGCCGCCAGTGAGGATGGTTCCCCCAATCACCGCTGCCGCAATCGCTTCTAATTCCATTCCAGTGGCAACAATAGGGTCAAGATAGGTTGACCGAACTAAGAAGGAAGCACCGGAAAACGCTGCCAGAGCTGAACAAGTCATGAAACAAATCATTTTGGTCCGGTAGGTGTTGACTCCGAGGGCTCGTGCGGTCTGAATATTTCCTCCAGTAGCCATGATCCAGTTGCCAAATTTGGTTCGGTTGAGTATCAGACTGAATAAGATGGAGAGTGCACAAAACCAGATGAATTGGTTGGGGATAAATCCGACTTGACCTCCAATGAAATCAAAAAATCGCGACCGAGCTCCCTCATAATACGTAGGTTCCCCGTTGGTAAGCCCGGCTAATACTGCCCGCCAAAAAATCATAAATCCCAGGGTAACCACAAATGAAGGAATTTTAAACCGTAAAGCAAAAAAACCATTTAAGAATCCAGCACCAATCCCAAAAGCAATTCCGAGGAAAAAACTGAAAACAATTGGTATTCCGAATTGGCTGCATATCAGAACAACGTAATTGCTGAAGACAAAAACTGAAGCCACCGAGAGATCAATTTCACCAGAAATGATCAACAGGGTTACCCCCAGGGCAATGATACCCAGTTCCGATCCGATAATCAAAATGACGTTGATCATACTGGAAGAAAAAAAACCCGAAGAAATGTAGGAAAAAAGGATGAAAAAAAGGAGTAAAAGGAGAATAACAACGGTTTCTGATCGAAGATAAATTCGCAAAGCATGAGGTGACGATTTGGGTTGGTTTTGGTCAGCCATCTTTTCTCCCCTTTCTGATAATTTCCATGATGATTTCGGGTGAACAGGTGCCGGCGGTGGCTTCATGCCGGGCGAGTGATCCTATATTGATCCCGTGGTCGAGAATTTCAAACCGATCAGCAACATCAAACACGTGATAAATGTTATGGGTGATAAAAATGACAGAAACCCCTTCTTTTTTCAGTGATTTAATAAAATCCAGTACTTTTTCGGTCTCTCGCACCGACAGGGCAGTAGTTGGCTCGTCGAGGATCAGCAGTTTGGCTCCGAAATAGAGTGCCCGACCAATGGCTATTGATTGCTTCTGACCTCCGGAAAGAATGTTCACATATTCATCCGGTGATCTCATGCTCACCCGAACTTTTTCCAAGTTTTCACTGGTACGCTGTCGCATGGTGGACACATCGAGAAACCTGAAAAAACTGTTTTTCTTCACCTCTTCTTTCCCGACGAAAAAATTCCGCCAAATATTCATGGTCTCGATGAGATTCATCCCCTGATAGACAATTTCAATACCGGCTGCCCGGGCTTCTTCGGGAGAGCGAAAAGATATTTTTTTTCCCATAAAATACATTTCACCCTGATCCGGAGGAAAAACTCCCATTATAGTTTTAACCAGAGTGGATTTACCGGCTCCATTGTCTCCCAAAAGTCCCACCACTTCATTGTAGTTGACGTCAAAATCGACTTTGTTGAGTGCAACCACCCCACCAAACTTTTTGGTTAATCCTTGAATTTTCAAGAGCGGCGACATTGCGGTTGTTGCCATCGCTGATACTGTGTTCATTGTTTATTCCCTCCTCTCGATGGTGGTTTTCAGATAGAGCTCTGCCCGGTTGATTCCGGGCAGAGCTCTATCAGTAAGTTTATCGATAACCAGCCTTCGCTCCTTCAATCACAGTATCCACGTTACTCCGATCGATGATGATCGGACCAGTCGAGACAATACCATAAGGATGAACACTATACTTAGCCTTATAAAGGTAAAGATCGATCAGGGGCAGGAAGCCTTGCAGATACTGCTGCTGATCATGAGTGCACACGACTTTTCCTTCCTTGATATCCTGGAGAGTCTCCGGCATCATATCAAAGCAGGTGAGATAAATATCTTTACCGGCTTCTTTCCCTAATTCCTTGACCAGACTGACATTAGCATGGGTAAAATGTACCGGGGCGCAAATGACATCGACATCCGGATTTTTTACCAGGAAAGCTCGGATAATTTCCATGGCCTTCGTCGGATCTTCACCCACCACGACTTTATCCTGCTTGGTACCGTATTCTTTTTCCAAAGTTTCTCCGAATTTTTCCAGTCGTGCTTCCCAAACGTAATGGCCGGCCATAGGGTTACACAACAGGACATGTTTGGGTTTGAATCCATTGGTTTCTTTGACGTACTTAATAAAAGCTGTTCCTAATTCGACACCCGATTTCCAGGTATCTTCACCATAATAGGCAAGATAGGGAATTCTTTCCTCGGAAGGTCGAGGGTCTTCAACATTGACAGCCATTAGTGCCATTCCTTTTTCAATGGCGGGTCGGAGAATGGGGTCAAACGACTTGGGATCGATCATTGAGGTCACTAATCCATCAGGGTTGGCGGCAACCGCCATCTTCAGCATATCGATTTGCTTTTTCACATCGGCTTCGGCGGATAGATGTTTGACTTCCACCCCGTATTGAGCCAGCATTTGAGTGGCATCATCTATTCCTTTATAATAGACCGCCCAGAAAGGGTTCCCCGGTGTTCCGTGATCGACATAATAAAAAGTGTATTTCTTATCCGCAGCGTTGGCTATACCAGAAGAGAGGAAAAGCCCAAGTACAATGGAAATTATCAGGGACAACAGAACGATTCGATTCAAATGAATTGTTTTCATTTACTTCCCTCCTTAAATGTGTAAAATAATAAGCGAAATTGCCATAGTTATTTGAGAAATAGTGCGGCTGTTTTTTTCTCACCTCCCTAAACAATGTTTATCAAAACCAGATCACGACCAAGGCAGTTGAATGATACAGGTGATAGAAGGTGAATCTGGTTTTCTTTCTTTTCCTTGGGGGTAAAATAAGATCATATTAAAAAT
>CAYSWT010000024.1:0-21188 GCA_964434845.1 uncultured Atribacterota bacterium
GATTTTCCCCACGTCTTCTTTTCTGTCTTTCGATCTTCAATCCTACGCCGTAGGCTGATATAATCGCATCCCTCTCAATCTCCCTTTATCCAATGGGAGAGGTTCGGGTCATGGTAATAAAATAATTTTAAAAGATGAAATTGCCACGCCACGTCGCTTCGCTCCTCGCGATGACAGGAGGGGAATGAAATCGCCACGTCGGCGAACCCTCGCAATGACACCCGATGATAATATGTTTTCATCCTCATATGGTGCTGCTCTCGCAGTATGAGTGTCTCTCCTGTAAACATCTTGGTTTCTCATCGTAGGAGCAGCATCCTTGCTGCGATCAACCGCACCTGGAAGGTGCTCCTACGGGGGCGGTGGAACACCTCGCGGGTTCTCCTACGAATGATTTTTCAAATTCTTTCCGTCACCCCTGAATGTTTCTACCAGGGGTCTCAAATAAAATAAAAAGAAAATAGATTCCCGATGAATACATTCGGGAATGACGGATGAAGACATCACCCGCCATTGAAAAATCTATTTCTATTTCCGAATCCCCCCCTTATTCCTCATTTGCTAAAGTAAGAAAGAAATGAAGTGACATAAATTGGATTCATATCATACTCAGTTGTTTCACCCCTTTAATTCCGAGGTGCAATTTGGACAACGAACGGCTTTGATGTGAATAGCAGTAAAGCAGAACGGACAGTCTTTGGTGGTGGGTTTTGCCGGTGGAGCTTCTTTTTTCCGCTGCATCTGGTTGATGCCTTTGACCAGGAGAAACACCGCCAGGGCGATGATGAGGAAGCTCACGATGGTGTTGATGAACTGGCCGTAGTTGAGGGTGACAGCTCCGGCTTCTTGGGCAGCGGCAATGGTATAATAGGGTCCGGGTTTGTCTCCGTCTTTTAAGACCGCAAAGAGGTTAGAGAAATCGACTTTGCCCAATGCCAGACCGATGGGTGGCATGATGATGTCCGAAACCAGAGATTTAACGATGGCACCGAAAGCGGTGCCCATGATGAACCCGACCGCCAGGTCGATCACGTTGCCCCGAGCGACGAATTCTTTAAATTCATTCACCATTTTGGACATAACACTATGCCCTCCTTCAATGTTAAATGAGCCAGAACTGTTTATGATTTAATTACGAATGTTGCCTCGACCAGATTTGCTCCCCGTTCTTTAAAATTTTCACGTCGTAATGGGGATTGGGAACGATGGGATAACCGACTTCAATTGTCCAGGTTCCGTCTTGATCGATAAAAGTAAAACGATAGGTGGTATAACCGACCAGCCCTTCTGGAGTTATGTTTTCTGCGGTCCAGACGGCATTGATGGGAACCATTTTCCCCTCGAGATTTGCCTGAGTGATACCCCAGTCACGGGCTTCAATGACTTCACTGGCAATTTCAGGAGTGGGGGTTGGGGTTGGAGATGGAGGGGTAGTGCAACCGACGAGAAAAAAAAGACTCGCAAACGAAATCAGGAAAATCACAACAAAATATTTTCTCATAGAACACCTCCTTAACCATCGGGTTTGAATTGATTATATCATGTTCAATGAAACAAGATATTTAAATGATGAAAGTCTTAAAAATTGCGCTTGGAAAAACCATCCAAGCGTAGGTCTTGGCAATCTCATCCGACAACGAAGTTATCGTCCTGAGGAGCGACTGCCTACGGCGTATGATAATAAATCCGGTATAAAAGCTGACGCTTGGAAAAAGAATCCAAAAGTGCGACGTGAGGATCTCATCTTTTATATTTTTTCCATTTTAATACCTCAACATTTAATATTGTCATCCTCTCCTGGTGCTCGGGAGGGGTTCACTTGACATGAATGCTTATAAATATATTATTGATATAGAATAGGTTTCTAAAAAAAAATAAAAATTATAGAATGATTCAGTTTATTGACACTGATGTGTCGTTATAAAAAAAGGGGGTTTTGATGTGATGGGGAATGAACGAAAAGAGATACTCTGTTTTGGAGATTCTTTGACCTGGGGCTGGGACCCGGTGACCAGAGGAAGATATCCTTTTGAGAAGCGGTGGACTGGGATTTTGCAGCGAGAGTTGGGTGAGAACTATCATGTTATCGAAGAAGGGTTAAACGGCCGTACCACTATCTGGGATGACCCGATTGAAGGAGAAAAAAACGGGAAAAAATATCTGATTCCATGTTTAGAATCCCACATGCCGCTGGATCTGGTCATCATCATGTTGGGGACGAATGATTTAAAACTCCGTTTTAATGTTTCTGCATTTGAAATTGCTGCAGCTGCCGACTCGCTCGCCCAAATCGTTCAGAAAAGCCGAACCGGGAGAAACCATCAATCTCCCCAGGTTCTTTTAGTTTCTCCTCCTCCATTGGGAAAGTTGACCGATTGGGAAGAAATGATGACCGGAGGCTTGGAAAAATCAAAAAAATTAGCGAAATATTATGAAATGTTTGCCCATGATCACGGATATCATTTTCTTGACGCCGGGAAATTTGTCGTATCCAGCGATGTTGATGGGCTTCATTGGGAAGCGGGCGAGAACGAAAAATTCGGGAAAGCGGTAGCAGAGAAGGTCAGGCAGATATTTTGAACAATTTAAAATGAGATGCTCATGCTTTCAAAAAGCGAGGGCACAGGATGACACCTTCGGTGTTGGATAAGATTGCCAACATCTCAAAAAAGAGGTCTCACCATGACAGATTATTATTTCGTAGGGGTTTGATTGGTTAAACCCTGGTTGATAAAAAAGGATGGCTGGAATGAACAAATGAGCATACGGCAAAAGATGATCATCATCATGACCTTGGTGGTTTGCGGTTTGGTTGCTATGCTGCATGGGGTGGTCAGAATGGCCATGATGAAAAATACTCTTGAACTGGAACAAAAAGATATCACATTGAATCTTCAGCAAGCACTCGACGCTATTTTCAATGATATTCATGCCATTGATACCGTCAATGCTGATTGGGCTTACTGGGATGATACCTACCAGTTCATCCAAAATAAAAATGAAGGCTATATTCAAAGCAACCTCTCTGATTCCACCCTGAAAACCCTTCGGCTGAATCTCATGATCTTTCTCGGGGCATCGGGGGA
Organism: uncultured Atribacterota bacterium; assembly: GCA_964434845.1. GTDB lineage: Bacteria > Atribacterota > Atribacteria > Atribacterales > Atribacteraceae > CAYSWT01. Next base: position 3,087 of record CAYSWT010000024.1, read on the forward strand.
CATCGTGTATGCGAAAGGTTTTGATCTTGAAAATAATCGGGAGAGATCACTGTCACCAAATATCGCTCAAGCAATTTTATCTTATGTTTCAGCCTTGGATTTTTCCGATCCCATCCAGGGCATTTCAGGCATCATCTCTCTGCCCCAAGAAGGTCCCCTTCTGATTTCCTTACGACCAGTCTTGACCAGCGCTCTCCGGGGTCCATCACCCGGGATGCTGATTTTTGGACGCTGGTTGGATTCCTCAGAAATCCAGTATTTATCTGAAATCACCCATCTTTCGCTGGGAGTGTATCCATTTGATTCTCCAAGCCTTCCAGATGATTTTGCATTGGTCAAAACCCAGTTCATCAAATCCCCCTCTTTTTACTTTCAACCCTTCAACGGGAATATCGCCGGCTACGCAGCAATTGACGATCTCTTGGGACGCCCCACCCTTTTGGTGAGAGTCGATAAACCCCGGGACGTTTACCATCTGGGAGAATCGGTGCTGATATACGTGTCGGCAATGGTGGCTGCGGTTGGAGCTCTTTTTCTGGTTATCACCTTAATTGTATTGGGAAGGATTGTGATATCACCACTTGCTCATCTCCACCACGCTATCCAAAAAGTAAGCACCAGTGGTGATCTGGCACTTCGAGTGTCGGTTGCCGGAAAAGATGAACTGAGCAGTCTCGTTCAAGAATTCAATCGGATGCTGAAATCCATTCAAAGTTATCAGCGGGAAGTCCAGGAAAACGAATTAAAATTGAGAACCATGTTTGAGAACACTATCAACCCAATTTTTATTCTCAATCAGGACGGTCAATTTATTGAGATGAATAATGCTGCTTTAGGTTTTTTTGAAGTCGATCGTCAGACCGCCCTTACTCAAACCATAGATGATTATCTGCCGGTTCGGTTTGAGACCTTATCGTGGAAGAAAGAGGAAGGGTTTGAACTCAATTTTTCGGTTAACGGGAAAATAAAAACGCTTTTGTTGAATCTTCTCCCTTTGACTTTCAATGGGAATTCGTCTCTCTATGGGATCGGTCAAGACATCACTCCCCAAAAAAATATTGAAAGACAGCTCGCTTCTGAAAAAGAACGTTTGACGATCACTTTGAAAAGCATCGGGGATGGAGTGATCGTCACCGATCAAGAAGGAACAGTGACGTTAATGAATTCAGTTGCCGAGTCTCTCACTGGTTGGAGTCAAGATCAAGCCGAGCATAAATTTTTAAGGGAAATTTTTCACCTGGTCGATGAATTAACTGGAGAAGAAGTAGAAGATCCGGTCCAAAAGGTTTTACGAACTGGTCAAACGATAGATTTGGGGAATCATACGGTTTTGATTAGCCAGGACGGTTCTCGGCATCTCCTCGCCGATAGTGCATCACCCATTCGCAATGAAGATCAAAACCTTATCGGGGTCATAGTGGTGTTTCGGGATGTCACGGAGGTCAGGCAGGCAGAAAAAGCCTTACGTGAAAGCGAAGAAAGGTATCGGAATTTGGTGAATACCCAAGCAGAGGGAGTCAGTATTGTCGATGAGCATGAGACATTTTTGTTCGCTAATCCCGCTGCTCATGCGATTTTTGGAGTTTCGGAGGGTCAATTAATCGGAAGGAATTTGCGCGAATTCACTGATTCAATCAATTTAGACATTATGACGTCTCAAACCCAACTGCATCGGACCGGAGTAAAAAATTCCTACGAAGTGAATATCTTTCGCCGCGATGGACAAAGAAGAAGCCTCAGAGTAATGGCCACTCCGTGGTTCGATGATCAAGGGAAGTATGTTGCCACTTTTGGAGTCTTCCAAGACATTACCGAACAAAAACAATACGAAGAGCAAATCAAGTTTTTAAGTTTTCATGATAAATTGACCGGTTTATACAACCGAGCGTATTTTGATGAGGAGTGCAAACGGTTGGATACCGAACGCCAGCTCCCGCTGAGCTGTATTATGGGAGATATCAACAATTTAAAAACCATCAACGATGCCTTCGGACACGATATGGGCGATTCGTACCTATGTATGATTGCCGATATTTTAAGAGAATCTTGCCGCAAGGAGGATATCATTGCCCGCTGAGGTGGAGACGAATTTATTATTCTGCTGCCGCGGACCTCGCCGGAAACAGCCATAGAGATCTGTGAGCGGATACGACAATTATGCAGCGAATGTGTGCGGTACCCGATTCCAGTAAGTATCGCCTTGGGAACCGCCACCAAAATAAATATCTCTGATGATTTTAAGACTCTCCTTCGGGAAGCCGAAGACCGGATGTACCGCAATAAACTCCTGGAAAGCGCCAGTTCCCGGCATGCACTGATCTCTTCTCTAGAGCGGTCGTTGTGGGAAATTGACTATATGACTGAGGAACACGCCCGACGAACTCAAGATCTCGCCCGACGGATCGGGTGGTCATTAAAAATTTCTCAGAATCTTTTGGATGACTTGGTTCTCTTGGCTGCTTTGCATGATATTGGGAAGATCGCCATACCAAAAGATATCCTGACTAAACCCGACGACCTTCTCCTCGAAGAGTGGTCAATCATCAAAAAACATCCCGAAATTGGCTATCGTATCGCCAAATCCTCTCCGGAATTATTCCCCATCGCTGACGCTATTTTGGCGTACCACGAATGGTGGGATGGTTCGGGATATCCGCAAGGGCTGAAAGGCGAAGAAATTCCCCTCATTTCACGAATTATCGCCATTATTGACGCCTATGATGTTCTGACCCACGACCGTCCTTATAAAAAGAGGGTGAGCGAAGAGACAGCTTTAAATGAGCTCAAACGATGCGCCGGCACTCAATTTGATCCGGAGTTAGTCGAAATATTTATCCAAGAGATGAAAAACCCGGGGATTTTTATGGCAGGAGATGCTTCTGAGTCGAGAGGAGAGGCGAGGGGAGGAGGTCTTTCAAGCAATGACGAGTGACATCTCCAAAATCGGGTTCGATAAATCGAACCCCTACTCTCTCTATCTTATCCATTTCATTCTCATCCTTTTCATTTCATTGTTGATGTCCGGCTGTTTCATTCTCATCGATATAAGCGATAACCCTTATGGGTACGCCGGTCGATGGTTGGGGATGCCTCTTTATAATCGAGGAGAAAATTATGGGAAAGATAAACCAGAACCTATATTTTTCGTTCATGTAAATCAAATTGGCGAAAAAGTATTTGGCGTTCTTTCCCGGGTGGATTCCTACGGATTTTCTGAAGGACCAATTACAGGAGAGCAGAAAGAAAAGGACCTAACCTTTACTGTAAAGTTTCACAATGAAAAACTTACATTTCAAGGTTTATGGGTTGATGATCAAAGAGCGTGGATTGGAAAATGGACAAGTGACAAGGGTCAAAGTGGAGAAACTCTATTTGAACCGCAAAAAACGGTCACGAACCAATCAAAAGGATTTTGGACACAAAAGAACCAACTTAATTTTAAAGGGGGGAGTGGGAAACCAGTCATATTTATTCATGGTATGAATAGTGATGGTAGTAGATGGAATAAATTACTTGATCAACTTAAAAAAATAGGATTTTATGATAATCACCAGGTTTGGGTTTTCCAATACAATTGGGCAGAATCGATTGACATAAACGGTCAGGATTTATATAAGAAAATAACAGAAAAAGGGATTCAGAATCCAATTATAGTTGCTCATTCTATGGGTGGATTGGTGTCTCGTTCCTATATTGCACATGGAGGGAACATCGATAAACTTGTAACTTTTGGAACGCCCCATTATGGTACCGCATTGGCTGATATCGGTGCCAGATTACTTGGTTCAAATAATTTCAGTTCCTGGATTCAAAATTCACTTATGCCAGGAGTGGCAGATATGAAAGATACTTCTTCTTTTATCAATGATTTGACATCGAATCAGAAAGATCAGGAAAATCGAAAAAAATATATCGTAGTAGCCAGTGTTATGGGCAGTCAACCTGTTAACATTACTCTTTGCCAGGAAGGGAATTGCTTTTCAAAAGTCGTCTGGAAATGGAACCGGGAAGATTATACTGACTTGGTGTCGATTGTTTGTTACCGCATGATTCCAGGAGAAAACGATGGATACGTTCCGAAAGATTCAGCCCTCTTTCAAGGGAGTGGGGTGTCTGCCAAAGACCAGATAGTATTGAGAGATCCCCTTGAGCACACTCAAATGACCGATCCGGAGAAATCAACTGAAATCATGTCGATTCTATTAAATTTAGAAAAGTGAATCCCCGAGCTCGTGAAACAAATACACTCACTTTCATCAGCATTCCACTTTTTTGACTCAATTATCGCGAGTAAGAGCCTTAATCAAGGTAATGATCGCTCTTTTTGAAACGGCGTAATGGAAGTAGGAAGCTTGACTAATCCACCAGAAGATGCTCACCGGTTACCATGGCTTTTCGATTCCTCTTTCCACCCATCGAAAAACCTCTATCAATGAACAGCCAAGTATTATTCAAAAAGACGTAAGCATCGTAAAAATTGTATAGGTGGAAAATTGACAAGGATAAGTCTTTATGATATATTTTTTAATGTTATGAAATCGTTTGCAGAATTAAAATGATGTATTTTCTTTTAGTAATTTTCTCTCTCAATCAGGATTGCGATGGTCAAAACATGAATGAATTGCTCTTAATGAAAAATATCAACAAGGCATTCTTCGGCGTCAAGGTTTTAAAAGACGTATCTTTCTCCCTCCAACACGGTGAAGTACACGTTATTTTAGGAGAAAATGGAGCGGGGAAATCCACTCTCATTAAAATTTTAAGCGGTGCCTACACCCTCGATTCGGGAGAAGTATTTATCGAGGGCGAGGAAATCGATATGTCTTCTTATAACCCAGAAATTGCCTCCAGAATGGGGATTTCCACCATTTATCAAAACTTTCACTTGGTTCCTCATTTGACCGTGGCCGAAAACGTCTCTCTCTCTAACTTTCCAAGGAAAAATGGGATGATTGACTGGAAAACTGTTCAGAACACTGCCAAATCAGTTCTGGAAAATATCAATTTCACGGTTGATCCAAATTGCCCGGTCAAAAAACTCAGCGTATCCCAAAAACAGATGTTGGAAATAGCCATTGCTTTATCCAAAAACGCCAAAATTATCATTATGGATGAGCCTACAGCAGCTATCAGTAAAAGAGAAATCGAAACTCTTTTCCAGCTCATAAACGAGATCAAGAAAAAGAGCGTTGGCATTATTTATATTTCACACAAATTAGAGGAAATAAAAGTCATCGGCGATACCATTACCGTTTTAAGAGATGGAAGAAACGTGGGCACAGTGCCGGTTGAAAATGCCGATCTCAACGAAATTGTCAGCCTGATGATTGGAAAGGAAATAAAAACCATTGAAAAGAAACGGTCGCACCTTCCTTCGGAACCCATGATTGAGTTTCAATCCTTCACCATCAAAGGGTCTTTTGAAGACATCAATTTAAATGTCAGCAAGGGTGAAATTGCCGGCCTGACAGGTCTCATTGGGGCTGGAAAAACGGAATTGGCACGAGCCATTTTTGGCGTCGACCGGTTAGATACCGGAAAGATTTTTTATAATGGCTGTGAAATCATCATCCGAGATCCCAAAGAAGCCATCCAACACGGAATTGGGTATTTACCTGAAGACCGGGATATTTCCGGTTTATGTTTAAATATGCCGGTGAAGGATAATGTCTCTCTGGTTTACCTGGCCAAGTTAAAGGAAATGCTGTTTGGTATACCTACAGAGAGGGCTTTAGTTAAAGTATATATCGATCAATTGAAAATAAAAACGACCGGTATGTACCAGCAGGTTAAATACCTGAGCGGAGGCAATAAACAAAAAGTCATATTCGCCAAATGGTTGGCAGCCCATTGCCAATTTCTGGTACTGGATGAACCGACCATCGGTATCGACGTGGGAGCCCGGGAAGAGATCTATAACCTGATCTTCGACTACGTCAAATCGGGAGATCGAGCGGTTCTCTTCATTTCCAGCGACATCTCGGAAGTTTTATCGGTTACTGATCGAATCTTTGTCATGGCACGCGGAAAGCTGGTTGCAGAATTGGATCCACACACTACCACTAAACAGGAAATTATGGCTCGAAGTCTAAATCTTAAATAAAAAGGGCTAAAATGATGAATCAAACCGGAACGGATGGAAATCGACCAAATCGAAATGTTTTAAGCGTTATTCAGGATTTGTATCGGCAGCAGTCCATCTCCATGTTGTTCATTCTCATCATCATGTGGATCATTCTCTCAGTTCTTTCTCCATATTTCTTTACCATCAACAATTTGTTTGAAATCACTCTCCAATCAGCTGTTATCGCGCTAATTGCTGCCGGAGAATCTTTTGTTATTTTTTCGGGTGGTATTGACCTCTCGGTTGGATCGGTATTTGCTTTTTCGGCTATTGTTGGTGGGCTCGCACTCAAATTCACCGGAAGTGTTTTTCTTTCCATTATGGCTTCGATAGGAGCTGGACTATTTGCTGGTTTTTGTAACGGCCTGTCGATAATCAAGCTGAGAATTCCTCCTTTTGTTGCCACTTTGGGAATGATGGGGATTGCCCGGGGATTGGCTCTTATTTTATGTAATGGAGTTCCCATTTATGGTCTCCCCCGCAGCTATATGTGGATCGGTCAGGGACGAGTGGCTGGGATTATTCCGGTCCCCACCATTATCGTTATAATTTTATTTACTCTGATGTTTTTTGTTTTACGAAATACCCGCTTTGGACGATTCACCTATGCCATCGGAAGCAACACTGAAGCGACCCGCTTATCGGGTATTAAAATATCCTCGGTTATTCTTGGGATCTATATGATTTCGGGGATGTTTGCCTCAATTGCTGCGGTTATCGAATCAGCCCGGTTGGGTACCATGCAGCCGGCAGCCGGGAATGGCTATGAGCTCCTGGCTATCGGGTCGGTTTTCATTGGAGGAGCGAGCATTTTCGGTGGGGAAGGGAATATTTTTGCTTCATTAATTGGTGCTTTGCTAGTGACCACCATTCGAAATGGATTGAACATATTAGGGGTTTCGGCGTTTTATCAGTATGTGGTCAATGGCTTGATCATTATTTTTGCCGTAGCCGCTGATCAGATACGCCGTAGTAGGTAAAAAATTGAAAATGGCTCGGTTAGTCATTTTCAAAATAAAAGGAGGTCGAATAAAATGAAAAAACTGTATTCCTGGGTATCGTTCTTAGTAGTCGTTCTTCTGGTGGTCGGTGGGCTCTCTACCGCTTTTGCCCAAGAAGGGAAATCCACCACCATCGTTTTCATCCCGAAGTCGACTGATGTCACTTATTGGCTGTTCTTACGGAAAGGAGCCGCGGATAAAGCCAAAGAATTGGGTTATACCATCGATTACCAGGGAGTGGCAACCGAAGCAGACGTTGCCGGGCAAGTAAATTTGGTGAATAATATCGTCGCTACCAAACCGGCTGGTATTCTCATGGCAGCCACTGACGCCAAAGCGTTACAACCAGCAGTGGAAAACGGTATCAAAGCCGGTGTTCCCATTATTATGGTAGACTCCGGAATTGAGGATAAAACAATCCCGCTTGCCAACATTACTACTGACAACTTTGACGGGGGTTATCAATCGGGTCTTCTGCTGGCTCAAATGATCGGCGAAAAAGGAACAGTCGCCAATATAGGCATCACTGCTGGATCTCAGACTGGTCGGGAACGTAGTGACGGTTTCATTGAAGCTATGAAGAAGTTCCCCAATATCAAAGTCCTTCCGGTGCAGTGGACCAACGCTGAAGCGGCAACTGCTATGAATATCGCCACTGACCTGTTGAATGCCAATCCCGATCTGGTCGGTTTTTATTCGGCTGCCGCACCGATGGGAGTAGGCATTGCCCAGGCTCTCAAAGCGAAAGGTTTGGACAAGAAAGTGAAATTGATTACATTTGATCCCAGCCCTGAAGTATTACCTTTGTTTGAAGAAGGGACAATTAATGCCATCATTGCTCAGGATCCATATCAAATGGGGTACCGGGGGGTAGAAATGCTCGACAAAGTGATAAAAGGGGGAGCAATCGAAGAGAGTGAAAAGAACATACAAATTCCAGTGGCTATCATTACTCCGGAAAATTACTCAAGTCCCGAAACTCAAAAGCTGCTCCAGACGCCGGACAAATTCTAAGAATGAATAAGTAACGAAAAAGCCTATAGATGAAGAATCCACCTATAGGCTTTTTCGTTACATCTTATTGGAATGTTCTATAGTATTTCTTGAAGATAGAGTTCCAATTCAGCCTCAGTAAGCTCCCCAATTTCTTCACGTACGATTTTACCTCTTTGATTAATGAAAACATTATGAGGAACAGATCTAACGTTATATAAATCAGCAACTTTTTGGCTCTGATCAACCAGCACCGGGTATTGAATATCATGGGTTTCTGCAAACTCACTAATATTCGAGGACGATCCTACCCCAATACCTATCACAAGTAAATTGTGCGAATCTTTATATTTGTTATAAACCGCATTCAGATGAGGTACCTCATTGGCACAATGGGGACAGGTGGATAAAAAGAAACAGAGTAAAATGGGTTTCCCAAGATTATTGCTCAAAGTAAAACTATTCCCATTGAGATCGGAAAGCGTAAAATCTTTATCGGTTATCGGAGGGAAAATCTGATTTAAGCAACCACTCAGGCTGGTAATAACGATCATTAAAAGGATGAAAAGCAGAGTTTTATTCAAAAAGTTCATAAATGATTCTCCTTTCTTTTATCTTTCACAACTTGGACAATTACTGTCTTTCTTCTTAGGCGGCTCGGATAATTTCTCCTTTACACCCCACAGTCCTTTTTTTTCAACCTGGGCATTTTCCTGTAGTTCGTATAAATAATTGATCATGTTCTTCCCGGCGGTATCAGGATCGACTTCAGCTAAACCTTCTTCAATAATTTCCGCATTAATTATTGCAAGAGTATCGTCATTATTCTCACATTGACATTCGTAATAGAGATATCCTACCCAAACCTTTTCTTCTTGGGTATGGCCGAGGGCAAAATCGAAAGTGATTCCTGGCATGTTGACAAATTTTCTTAATTTTTCTTGAAGAAGATCGGTTATACCAGCATACCCAAGGGGAGGTTTTATTCCTGCAAGCTTGACTCTTACTTTAAAGGTCTCTTTACCGCAACATGCTTCTACAGTCAGAATATTTGGTTGAGATACTTTTAAGATGGTAACGGGAATGAGAGTATCTTGTGCGAAAGTCAAATCTGCAAAGACGAATGAAAAAATCAATATAAGTAGGGTAACCAGCACTTTTCGCTTCATGGATGACTTACCTCCTTTATATTCAATATATGATGTAAGTACTGTGACGAGTGATTAGTAACGAGTAACCAGTAAAAGACTCAAAAACATTCAATTATTTCCCTTTGGATAAAGGGAGATTGAGAGGGATTCGGTCTTTTAATATTTATATGAGTATGGTTGATTTCTTACGTCGTTGAATAACCTTCTTGGAATGGCCGATAAGTATTTATCATCCCATCATATATGTTTTTCATGATAGCGCACTCTGCCAGAGCAACATACTGAGCACGATAAACAAGGAACCCAGAGCAAGTTTGGAGAACAGGATATTTTTTCGTCCAAAATTGACCAGAGCTTTAGACTGGCTTCCATAATACACGCCTAAAAAGACGACAAGTAACGGAATGATAAAAAAGACGTTATACAGGATAAGATAGAAAAAGGCTCGCAAAGACGTGCTTTGACGGGCGATATACATTATAGTGGGCAAATAGATTTGACCGGTACATCCGGCTTCTAAAAGCGAAATAACGAAACCGCTGAGGATAGCCGCCACCAATAACTTTTTTTCGGAAAAACTTTTCTTTAAATACTGGTTGATTTTAACCCGGAATCCCTTTGGAAGTCCCATGGAAAACTCGGTTTCTTTTTTGTCTTTTTTGTATTGAATGGCGTCCTTGATGCTCAAAATGGCAAAGACCAGAAGAACGGAAGCCATAACTCCATATATGACTCGTGAAAAAACCTGATAAACCGCTAGGCTTTGCCAGATTTGAAAAAGACCCAATCCGAGAAGAAGATAAGTAATAAAAACTGAGAGACTATAAGTAATTCCAATTTCAAATATTCTTTTACGGGAGTGGCCAAGAACCATGAGCAAATTAACCATAAAAATGATGGTGGCAAAAGCGCAGGGATTCAGACCATCGAGCACCCCTGCGCCGGCTACCACCCATGGGGTAAAACCTTTGAAGCGTAGGAAGATAATATCCTGAATTGACCCGGCTTTACTGGTTACTTTTTTTTTATCTGCTTCGGAAAGTGTCAGGGTTTTTTGAATCAATTGTTCAATGTTTTGATTGATGGTTCCTTCGTCTTCAGAGGTTACGTAACCAGCTTCAGAGAAGAGTTCCACCGAAGTTTTATTTTCAACTTGCCATTGTTCTTCTAATAGAGCGAGCTTTTCATAGTTTTCAGAGAAAACATAGTCAAGATAGACGACTTTGACTTGATCACGATATTTTTCGAATATCGGTGGGGTGATTTCATTTTTCAACCGCCGACAGGTTGGGCAACGTGACGAAAAGAAAAAGAGAATCACCGGTTTTTCAGCGATGGAAATTTTTTGGGTAAAATCAACTCCAAGTTTTTCTCTTTCGATATATTCGATGGGAATGGGATCAAATGCAATCAACTTTTCTTTTACCACCGGTAGGTTTTGTTGAGTGCCCACCACTACAATTTTTTCCGGGTTTTCTTTCTGGATAGCCTTTATGGTGTCATTATCCAGAAAGATTTTTTCATCATTAACGAAATTCAAGAAAATGATGGAATGATAATTCTCAGTGAAAACCGCATAGAGGGGGAAAACCGGTTTTTTGGCATCATCCAGTAGGTCGGAAACAGCCACCAATTTCCCCTTTTCTTCCATTTTTTTCAAAATATCCTGGTTTTTTTGCAGATCGTCGGTCGAGGGAAGAACGATGATGGCATTAGAACCGGGTTGCCATTTTTCCCATTCATCGGCAGCAGCTGGGTGTTGCCCAAGATCGACGTAGGCTATGACCTCAGGGTTGCTCTCTTCGGCGGGGAGGGTTCCGTTACCAAACAGGAGTACTTCATAGGTCAATGCCAATGACGGCATGACCAGTAGTATGATAAAAAGTATAAATAGGCTCCCCAATAATTTTTTCAAACGATAACACCCCCTTCGATAATCGCGTGGTTCTTTTTTTATATATTCCTTTTTCATTGTACGCATTCCCCTGGGTGTAGGGGACATCTTAGGATTTTAAATATTATAAATTTGTTGAATATAGTAATGTTATTGATGGTACGCACTATCTTTTTACAGCACAATTGGGTGATTTTTCCGTCTTTCTGAATACCCAGAGTTTATTTCCGAGAAAATTGATGATAACTGAGAAAAAAGTGGCGCCAACTTTACTCCAAAGGATACCTAACCCATAGCGTTCATGAAATAGGAAGAGAAAGTAAAGCGACACTCCCAACGAAACCAGGTTCACTGATAGAAATTTTATCATTTCTATTAGATTAAACCTGTGGCCAGCTTGAAAGGTCCAGGATTTATTTAAAAAATAACTGTTGATAACCGCGCAAGAGTAAGAGAGGGTTTGGGATACTCGATAAAATTCTTCACCAAATGCCCAATTCAATGCGGCAAAAATACCAAAGTCAACCATTGTATTGAGAATCCCAACCAGGCTGAATTTGATAAATTGCACAAAGTTTTTACGAGTGGGGAGATTCTTCATGATTGGAGGGGGTTGACTCGAATCCCTGGGCTTTATGAATGATGTAGAGGGGTCGGTTTTTGGTTTCTTCAAAAATTCTTCCAATATATTCTCCCAAGAGTCCGAGCATGATGAGGACGATCCCATTAAAAAAAAGGTTAATGACCATAATGGAAGCCCACCCGGGAACGGTTTTTTGAGTGAAGAGTTTTTCACAGATGACCACTAAGAGATAAATAAAACTGATTCCCGAAAGGGCAAATCCCAAATAAGTGGCGATTTTTAATGGTTTATAGGAAAAGGCGGTGATGGCGTCCCAAGCCAATCGCAGGAGCTTTTTGAGATTATACTTGGTTTCACCCGCCCAGCGTTCTTCACGAACGAATTCAATAGCGGTTTGCCGAAATCCAACCCAGCTGATAATTCCCCTCATGTAGCGATTTTTCTCTCGCATGTGTTTCAGAGCATTACAGACTTTCCGGTCGATTAAACGAAAATCACCCACGTCTGCTGGTATATCGATTTCGGTCATTCGTTGTAGAAACCGGTAAAAGAGAGCTGAAGTGGTTTTTTTGAGGGTTGATTCGCCCTTACGCTGTTTTCTTTTACCGTAGACTATCTCGTAGCCCTGTTTCCATTTTTCGATCATTTCCGGGATGATTTCCGGGGGGTCTTGAAGGTCAGCATCGATAATAATAATACACTGACCAGAGGCGTGATCCAATCCGGCAGTGGTAGCGGCTTCATGTCCAAAGTTCCTTGAAAAATGAATGGCTTTCAGATGGGGATCGGTGTGATGGATTCGTTCGAGAATTTCGCCAGTTCGGTCTGAGCTTCCGTCGTTAACAAAGATGAGTTCATAGGGTTCTCCGATTCCATCCATCACCTTTTTTAACCGTTTATAGGTTTCCTCAATCACCGGTTGTTCGTTGAAAGCCGGCACGATCACCGAGTAGTATATGGTGTTTATCATTGTCTGCCCTCTATTATTCAATATTTAAATAAAGAAAATCCAACTGGGCAACCAGCGCAAAAAACGTGCTGCATATGCTCTGTCAATGACCATCCCGGAAATGACCGGATAAAAAATGACAAATAGAACAGCGACCACGGTTAAATATGCATATACATAATATTTGAATCCATGATAGCTTTCAAGAAATTCACGGATGATATACACAATGGAGAAAATAACAAAGGGAATGCTGGCAAAATAGTGATAGATAAAGGTCAGTCGGGGGATAATCACCCAAGGGAGATATTGGGAAAGGAATCCGGCTAGAATGAAGTAAAGGGTGTTATCCCGTTTTTTAAACCAGAGAATAAAACAGGCGAGGAGAGCCAGGGTACCCGGCCACCATACCGCCGGATTTCCCATCGATGAAATACAGGCGATTTTTCCCTCGGGGAGACCCTGCCCTTGATACATCCAAATTGGACGAATGAGCAGCGGCCATTGCCACCAGGGTGAAGAATAGCCATGGGTGGCTTTCAAATTTTTGTGGTAATTATACATGTTGATTTGATATTGGATAAGGTTATGCAGGCTATGCCCGCGGTTCGGAACCATGAGCAGTGGGATAAAGGAAAGAGCATAAACAGTGAGCGGGATAACGATAAAAAATAAAAGGCACCAAAGGATGATCCGTTTAGTGTAAAAGGGGAAAATCACCTCCTTGCCGCCGGTGGCATCCGGGACTTTTAATTTATTCTCAACCTGTTTTTCTTTTTTTATTTTTAAATGTTCCTGATTACGATGGAAAAGTGCGGTAAAAAAAAGAATTGCCAGCCCAGCTCCTGAATAGATTCCATTGAGCTTAGTTGCTGAAGCGCAACCATAGAAAAGACCGGACAACAGGAGGGGAATCAATAATTTTTTTAAAGGATATTCATAAAAACTCCTTTGATAAAACAGGAGCATGCAATAATAGGAACACAGGATGAAAAAAACCATGTAGACCTCGATGGTGGCGATCCGGGAATGAGAGAAATGCATGAAGTCAAAGGTGAGGAGGAAAGCACAAAGAAAGGCGTAGGAAGATTTCTGAAAAAGCCGGAAACCGAAAAAATAGATGAGCGGGATCATGGCGATCCCAAACAGGGTACCGATGATTCTCCAGCCGAATGGATTCATTCCAAAAAGGACAATACCGATCGAGAGCAGGATTTTCCCTAAAAAAGGCTGTACGGAATCATACGGTTCCATGCGGTGGAGGTGCTCATAGGCAGTTCGGGCAAAATAGATTTCATCGAAATACATACCATTTAAGAAACTAGGGAGAGTTGGAATGGTATTCGGTTCGTCCACCAACAGCTGAGCGTTGTCTTCTGGGATTTGGGGGATATTTTTTTGAATGACGTTCTTGACCGGAATGAGTTCTTTCCTGTCTATTCCATAGAATCCGATTTCATACATTCTTCCCCCCGGACGTATCACCGAGATCCGAACGAATCGACCCTGAACCTCAAACGGAGCATCTTTCCAGACATAAATATCGAAGACACCATTAAAATTGAGATTTAAACCCTCTTTCCAGGTGAGGCTGTCATTAGAAATTTCAAAAAGGTATTGTCCATCGCCGATTCCCCCGAAATATCGGATCATACCAAAGTTCTTCGTTTCACCGAAATCAAAGAGGATGGTTTCTTCAGCCTGCATCGGCCTCCAGAAGGTTTGGGGAGCGACCCGAGAGCCCAATTTATTGAAAGCAACGAGAGAATAACCGACAGTTAGAACGATTAACAAAATGATATATAATTTTGACGATTGCCGGGATTCCATGATTATTTCGTCACCTCTTTGGTCATTTATGATATTATAAGCACTTCCAAAAGGCCAGTCCATGAGATGTTCCTATCCTGGAAATACAGTGACGAGTAACGAGTGACCAGTAAACAGATAAAGGTTATAAAGTTGTCATTGCGAGCCACCGACAGCCTACGGCATGACAGATCATATCAAATATAAAAGATAGCCTTGGAAAAAACATCCTAGGCTGGTGGCGTGGCAATCTCATCTTTTATAATTATTTTATAACCATGACCTGAACCTCTCCCTTTGGATAAAGGGAGATCGAGAAGGATTCGATCTTTTAGTATTTAAATTTTTCTCCATCCTTTAACTTTTTGCATTTTACTTTTAACTGCCTTTGTTACTTTTCACCGAATTTTTCAAATCCCCCCTGACCCTCCTTTTCTAAAGTGGGGGAAAGAATTTGTGATACTGAGGGTATTTTCATCCTCTACTGGTGCCAGGGTTTTTACCTGGCATGGGCATCTATTATGAAAACTTATTATGGGCGCAATTCATTGCGCCCATAGAATACATTCTTCATCTCATTTTCTCGAGCAGCACGAAGGTCTATCAATCAAAATAATAGATGTACTCCAACCGGGGGATGTCTGGTGGGAATTGAGGTGAGAAGAATCTCGTAGTCCAGGCCGGGGGTGGAGGATTGGTGCCTTCCTTGAGCATGGTTTGCCATTTTTCGTCGGTCAGACGGTCATCGGCGGGATGGAGGAATTCAAAGTAAGAGAAAACCGCTCCCCGAGTGAGTTTTAAGTATCCTCCAATTTCGGTGACCACATATATTTCATAGACCGGTCCTACACCAGTTTCCAGAACCAGGTCTTCTTCGACCTTTTGACCATCTTTCTCCACTTCAATCCGCGCCGAGTGGACATCGGCAATCACCGCCACGTTTTTGTCAGTATCGCTCTGGATTTCAAACCAAAGGGCGATGTTTTCGTCGTCGGTCATTACCGAGATGGTGAGGTTTTCCAGGAGTGCACCGAAGGTATAGAGCTTCTCATGTTCCTGGTTGGTTATGGGTTGATGCATCACTTCTTTCAAAGCGATTTTCTGAAGGAAATCAACCAGATCGATGAACTTATCGAATTTTTCTTTCATTTGCCCGGTCAACAAGTGTCTTTGCTGAAGTCCATCCCGGCTATGGGTGAGAAGTTCCAGCATCCGGGCGAAAAATTCAGGATTGGCTTCGACTTGACACTTGGGTGGATCGGGAATCCACTCCTCCCATCCTCCCTTTTCAGCACCAGAGGGGCTCCCATAAAGGATGATGTCATGTCGGAGTTGCGACCAGCTGGCAAGCGAGGTGATCAGGCTTTTCTTTTCCCAGGCCTGGTTTTTCATGAAAAAGGGATAGTCATAGCCTTCTTTGAGCTCGAGGAGGGATTTGAGACAGTAAAGCCAGTTATAATAGAGATTCGTTTTCCAGCCATCCGGAGTGAGCTGGGAAAATTCCTGAATGAGCTTTTCTAAGTTTTCCGGATACTCTTTCCAGACATTTCCTTGCTGTTGATGCTCCTCAAGGGCGATTTGGGTGGCAAGGCGTGAGCCCAGAACCGCTATAACGTCCAATCCTTTGGGAAAGGGTCGCAGCGGGATGCGGGGAACGGTGTCGGTCCACTTCGTCAAACGCTGGAGAATTTCTGAATCGGGGATGTAGCGCTGTCCCATAAAACGGAATTGAGTGGTGCTGGGGATGAGGTAGAGCTCGGTTTTAATCCGTTTTTTTTTGTCAAACATTTCATCCGCCATTTTTTTGGCGGCAGCGAGTTTGTCAGGGTCGGTTAGATCGTCATAACTCACCGGATTCCCGTACACGTTATCGAGAATAATTTTGTACTCCTGGGGTCCAAGGTCGTCCGACAGGCCGACGTAGAAAACCGTCGGTTCATAGATGGTTTCCCAGAGGGAAATGAGTTTCTGGTCTTGATACGAATTTTCATAGAGTTGCTTGGTAATGATGAGAGACTGAAGAAAATCATATTGTTGATCGGCCAGGAAGTAATTCTGCCCATACCACATCATCGCCATAAAATAATTTTTTAATACTTCAGACCGAGTGTAATGCCCGCGAATGATGAATTGACTGTAATCCATATCGTGTTTGATGCCGGGATCGTAATTGGGGTTGAAAATCTGCGAATTCTCCCGGCCAACTTTTCCTTCGCTTTTTTCAATTTCCGCCTGGATAATGGGTTGGATATCGGCCGGATAGGTTCCTTTTTCTTGGGTGATGAAATAATGAGGGACGGCAAAATAGGCAAGATTGCGCATTGCAGCCTGTTTAATGTCCGGGTTATTACTTTCTTGATAGAGCTTTTGGGAAGCGGTCAACATTCCCGATGTGAGTTCCCCGACGACCGGGAAGAGTTTTTGAGCCTCCAGGTTACGCAGGGTAAAATCGAAAAAGATGTGGTAGAGTTGGAGAATGGCGTCAGTGGTGATAAAGTTGGCCACTCCGTGGTAATTGTTATCTTCATAGAGCCAGAAGAACTGCTCATACGGTGCTGGTCGATAGTCGACGGCTTCTTGGGACTTGTCGGGATATCGGCAAGGAAAAACCACAAACCCATATTTTGAAAGATTTTCCAGATCATCCTGAGAAAACTGACCGAATTGCCAGGTATTAATAATATTATTCACGTTAATTCGCTTTTCACCGTTAATTTCAATATAGTTTTGCTGAAGAAGCTCCTTTTCTTTTCGAAGGAGAGTCTCAACGTTTTTCCGATCAGTCTCAGTGAGGAGTACATCGGAATAGGTAACCGTTCCATCTTCTTGTACACCGATTTTGTACCAGCTTTGGGAGCGAAAGTAGTTATTCAGTTCGTAGGTTTTAAAGGGTCTTCCGCGCCGGGCATAGATTTCATTCCGCATCATATAAATCTCTTGGAGAGTTTTCCCTTCCAATTCTTGGGGAGTAATCAGATGTTCGGCTGCCCAGCCAACAGTGGAAGTAAGGATAACCATTAAAAGAACGGTGAGAAAATATCGTTTGATATTCATTAATATCCCTCCTTGCAAATCATAAATTCATGAAGATTTTTCATATGAAGGTCTTTGCCGAGAATGGCAGAACCGATGAATCCAAAACCTGTCCAATCATATCCCATAACCCGCATCAATCCGTCTTTTTGATATTCGAGAGCAATCAATTCTTGAACGCCGTCTTTATCAAAATCTTGAAATTCAAAGTCGATAAATGGTGCAGAAAGCCTTGAGCCAAGCCATTTTGGGAAAACCATACCTTTTTCCCAGGCGTAGATGAAAAGCCGGTTATCGAAGACCGGGTGAAATGTGGCAGTTTTCCACACTCCCACCGCGACCTCGGGGCGTTTATCCCCATCTACATCGCAGCTTAAAATTTTCCAGGGATTAATTTTGCGATTATTATCAATCCATTGCTTTTGTATTTTCCTTTCCTCATAAGAATAACACGCCAGCCTCTCTCCGCGCTTTTCACCCTTTCGTCCCAGGATCACGATGATGGTTTTTTCTCCCGGGATGAGGCAGCCATCAACGATAACCCAGGGATCGACTCGGTATTGAT
>CAYSWT010000025.1:0-20648 GCA_964434845.1 uncultured Atribacterota bacterium
CCGTGCTCTTGACAGGGAACTGTCCAATATAATCGAAACATTTTTAACACGAACTTGACAGAAATTCATTGATATGTTTAGATATTAAAAATGAATAATTATAATTAATGCGTCGAAGAGGGCGAGTAGCTTTCGTGCCGTGTCCAGAGAGAGCCAGGGGGGAGGTGGGAGCCTGGTGTCACGGTGGGAGCGAATGGGCCTCGGAGCAGTTCCTCGAAAACCTGGAGTGAGTAGACGGAAACGGTTCTTCACCGGTATTTGAAGCAGGGTATCGGATCATTCCTGTACCTGGTTGAGTGAACGGTATGAATATACCGTTAAAAAGAGTGGCACCGCGGATAAGCCTTCGTCTCTTAAGAGACGAAGGCTTTTTTATTGGAGGAATTCCCATGAATGAGATTCATCCTGATATGGAAGCTTTTCTCGAACTTTCTCAGAACGGATATGACTCTATACCGATTTATCAAGAGCGCTTAGAAGATCGATTGACGCCGGTTTCGTTGTATGAATGTTTTCGGGATCGGAAACCGGCAATATTGCTGGAAAGTGCCGATCGGGGGGAGGTATGGGGGCGGTATTCTTTCCTCATCATCGATCCAGAGGAAGAGCTCCGTTTTAATTTCCAAAATAACCTCATTTCTATCTTGGAAGACAAATATCCTCAACAATCGGTTTATCCTCAACCGGAGATCCCATTTTTAGGTGGAGCAGTGGGATTTTTCAGCTACGATGCGGTCAAGACCTGGGAGAAAACGGTCCCGATGAAACCCCTTGATTACCCGTTGGCCTACTTCATCACCGCTCGTCGTTTTTTATACATTGACAACCTTCGTCATACGGTAGGAGCTCTCTGTATGGTACCAGCTGGGAAAATCGAGCTCTATCACAAGGCGAGAAAATGGATTGGAGAAGTTTTTCGTCAACTGGAGAAAGATCACAGTCTTTCGGAAGGATCTTTCGAACTCAAAGGTGAGATGAACTCTAATTTTTCCCGGGAAGAATTTATGGAGGGTGTTGAACAGATTAAGCAATTGATTGAAGAAGGGCATACGTCCCAGGTGGTCCTTTCCCAGCGATTTTCAGCTCCTTTTGAAGGCGATCCTTTTATTCCATACCGTTGCCTCCGATCGTTGAATCCCTCGCCCTATTTGTTTTTCTTGGATGCCGGTGATTTTCAAATGGCCGGATCCTCGCCAGAAATGTTGGTGAAATTGAACAATGGCAAGCTCATCACCAAGCCCATAGCGGGAACCAGGAAGCGAACCACTGAACGGCTGGAAGCGGAAATCATCCAGGATCTGATGACTGATGAAAAGGAGAACGCCGAACACGTTATGCTGCTTGACTTGGGACGTAATGATTTAGGGCGAACCTGTCAACCGGGAACCGTTCAAGTTGACGAATTTATGACCGTCGAGCGCTACTCGCACGTGTTTCATATTGTTTCCCAGGTTTCCGGTCAGATCCAAGAAGCCTGCTCACCCTGGAAGGCGCTCCAGGCGTGTTTTCCCGCAGGAACCGTCAGCGGTGCACCCAAGGTTAGAGCAATGCAAATCATCGAAACCTTGGAACCTATGGCGCGGGGTCCATATGCCGGAGCCCTGGGTTATGTTGGGGAAAATGGTGGTATGGATATGTGCATCGTCATTCGCAGCTTGTTTTTTAAAGATGGTGTGGTTAGTGTACAGGCGGGAGCGGGAATTGTGTATGATTCTATTCCCGCCAATGAATACGAAGAAACGAAAAGTAAAGCCGAAGCCTTATTACGGGCTTTAACAATGGCTGAAAGGAGGACTGAGGATGATTCTTATTCTTGATAACTATGATTCATTTACTTACAATTTAGTGCAGTATTTGGGAGGGCTTTCCCGGGAAGAGCTCGTGGTTCGGCGCAATGATGAGATCTCCCTGGAGGAAATTGATGATATGAAGCCGGATCGAATCGTTATCTCTCCAGGTCCGAAAGACCCATCGGATGTGGGGATATGTAATGAAGTCATTGCCCGGTATGCATCATTTACCCCTATTTTAGGGGTGTGCCTTTGGCCATCAGTGTATCGGTTATGTCTTTGGAGCTCATATTATTAAGGCGATAAAACCCTGCCACGGAAAAAAATCTTCGGTTCATCTTTCCACTTCATCACGTTTGTTTCAGGGTCTTCCCGATGAAATTATAGTAGGTCGCTATCACTCGTTGGTGGTTCAACCTGATACCTTGCCGTCGTCGTTTCGAATCACTGCCTGGTCTGCCGATCATGAAGTAATGGCGATTGAACATAATATCTATCCTCTTTTTGGAGTACAATTCCACCCCGAATCGGTTCTGACCCCGGAAGGAAAGAAAATACTGGCCAATTTTTTGGAGGTGAAACCGTGATGAATCGAGAAATTCCGGAAATACTCGATGACTTGATGGAGCGGCGAGATTATGGTTTTAAAGAATCATATGCCCTTATGAGCCATTTGATGGAAGAACGCTTTTCAGATTCGCAGGTAGGTGCGATTCTCTGTGCCTTTCGATTCAAAGGTGAAACACCTCAGGAAATTGCCGGGTTTGCATCGGCCATGCGGGATAAAGCCATTCCCTTCCCTCTAACCAATGACACGGTTGCGATAGATAACTGTGGAACCGGAGGTGACGGGAAAGGAACTTTTAACATTTCAACCGCCTCGGCGCTTTTAGCCAACGCCATGGGGCTTAAGGTGGTTAAGCACGGAAATCGATCGGTTTCCAGTCGCTGTGGAAGTGCCGATTTTTTAGAGACACTCGGTATCCGAATCGATCTGCCGGTGGAGAAGATGCAGAGATTTTTTGATGAAACCGGTTTTGCCTTTCTCTATGCTCCCCTCTATCATCCGGCGATGAAGGCGGTTCAGAAAGTGAGAAAAGAATTAGGAATACGAACTGTTTTTAACCTTCTCGGACCCCTTACCAACCCAGCTCCCATCAGTCATAAGCTGGTCGGAGTGTATAAAGCGGAACTGGTTGAGCCTGTTGCTCATGCCCTGGCTCAATTAGGAATTCAGCGGGGGATGGTGCTCTGGGGGGAACCGGGAATCGATGAAGTCAGTGTATGTGGCATCACCCGCATTGCTCTCATCGAGAACAATACCATCCAGACCATGGAATTTCATCCCGAACAAATTGGTTTGAAAACTTGCCCCATTGAAGAATTATCCGGAGGGAATCCCCACGCCAATGCCCAGCTTTTTTATCATCTTCTCCAGGGAGAACTGCGTGGCACACTCCGTACGGCTGTAGTTTTAAACACGGCTTTTTTGATCTGGCTCGTACAACCTGAATTCAGTCTACATGATGCGTTTACACAGACAGAAACTATTATTGATTCCGGGAAAGCCCGAGAAAAAATCCGCCAAATGATCATCTTGAGTAATAAAATTCTTTGCTGAGGAGGAGAACCATGGACAACATCCTCGAAAAAATAGTCGTGGAGAAAAAACGCTCTCTGATGTATGGAGTGCAATATACCATTCAGGAAATTCTCGCTATCATTGCTTCAGCCAGTAATAGATTGAATCCCTGGAATCAATTGATAAATCAGCAGGTTGGACCGGTCATCATCGCTGAAATTAAAAGAGCGTCACCATCCCGGGGAGATATTATAGACCACCATGCCGTTCTTTCTCTATTAGATGAATATCAACGGGGCGGAGCATCAGCCATTTCGGTGGTCACTGAAGAGCGTTATTTTAAGGGGAGCTCCCACCTGCTTCAACAGGTTATCAGTCATACCAATCTTCCGGTTCTTCGGAAAGATTTTATTATAGAAGAAACCCAGATTTATGAATCAGCTCAGTTAGGTGTCAACGCCCTGCTTTTGATCGCTCGGATAATTTCTCTCTCTCGACTTCAAAAGTTCATTTTCTTGTGTGAATTATTGGGGATCGTTCCCTTGGTCGAGGTTCATGACCGCCGCGATCTTGAACAGGCGATAGCTGCCGATGCTCGGTATATTGGTATTAACAATCGCAATCTTTCTACTCTTGAAATATCGCTGAATACGACTGAACGCCTTTTGCCGTATATTCCATCACAGGCCACTGTGGTGTGTGAAAGCGGAATACGTTCTCATATGGACATCGAACGCTTTATGAACCTGGGAATCAAACATTTCCTGATTGGTGAGTATTTCCTTTTCCATCCCAATCCCATCCGTGCCATTCAAGATTTGAAAGGAGTGGAGAAGATTGCCATTGGTTAAAATATGCGGGATTACCCGTGAGGAAGATGCCCATATGCTTACCCAGTATGATGTCTGGGCGTTGGGGTTTATCCAGGTCGAATCAAGCCCACGCTATGTGAGGCCGGATGTGGTGAATAAAATCATTCACCAGTTACCGTCTCGAATTTTATCTGTTGGGGTTTTTCGGAATCAAAGCTACCGGGAAATTAGACAAATTCGAGATTATTGCGAATTTTCTCTTCTCCAACTTCATGGAGTTGAAGAACCCTCGTTTTGTGCTCGCTTGGGGAGCGGTGTTATTCGTGCCTTGGGAGTGGGAGATGAATTGGACATCGATCAGGTCCGGGAATATCTTTCAGTGGTGGATTATCTGCTTTTTGACACCGCAATAAATAGTATAAGCGGAGGGACTGGTATCTCTTTTGCCTGGAATCTCCTCAAGCCCGTTGAACAACTGAACAAACCCTTTTTGGTGGCAGGCGGTCTTTCGCCTGATAATGTCGAACAATGCCTCGCTACCATCCACCCTTTTGCGATTGATGTCAATAGTGGGGTGGAATCCTCTCCGGGGATAAAAGATAGCGAGAAAGTGCGTATGCTTTTTGCGAAGATGAGCAAATAATGAATTATCCCGCACCCTTTTTGGCTAATTCGTCGGCTCGCTGGTTCCAGTGATTTCCGGAGTGGCTTTTCACCTTACGCCAGTAAATGCGGATCCCAGAGTTGCGAATAAATTCGGCATAATTGCTGGTAAGTAGGAGATTGGTCCGCCATTCGCCAGTTGCCCACTTTTGAATACCCAGATAATCGAAATAAATGGTAATTTCGGGTATATTTTCTTTTTGACACCATTCCACCACTTTTTGGACAGCATAAAGTTCTCCGCCGACTTGGCGGGAATGGCGAAATTCTGTGGGGACATTCCCATACCATTCATGTTCCAATTTCTTCTTCTTTATCAATACCACTCCGTAACCGACTTTTCGATTAATATATGATCCATCGACATAGGCTTCCCATTCAGTACTTTTTGGGTTACCCCGACTTTGCCAGCAATTTTCCAGCAAAGAAACGCAATTGCCATCTCTCAATTCCTGAAAATTGATGGGAAAAGCGTTTCTTTTGGGGCTGTAATAAATCAGGATATATCCGATAAAATCCTGGTATTTACTGACCGCTACTTTCACCGAATATTCACGATAGGAATCTGGAATTATTCTCCCGGAATAACCAGAGTCTCGAACTATAGCGAGGAATTTTTCGGCTTCATTTTTGAGTTTCTCTTCATAGGGATATTTCATTCTATCCTATCCTGGAAACTACCCAGGATTTCAGCCTACGGCGTAAGATTGAAAAGATTTTAAAAAAACCTACAGGATAGACCGCCATAGTTTCCATATCCTATGGTACTGCCAAGCAGCATGAGGGTCTATCCTGAAAATACCTTTTTTGTTGTCATCCTGAACGAGGTCTTATCCACGTGAGGATCTCATTTTTTTATTTTTTCAACTCAACAACTCAACCTCTCAACGCCTCAACAAATTGAAATTTCCATCTTCAATGGTGCTGCGAACAGCATGGCGGTCTATCCTTTCCTCTGGCATGTCATTTGGTTAAATGATTTTATCATGGTTTATAGTACCTTCTGACTACTCCCTGGTTTTACATGTAGAAATAATTCCATCCTCGATCCGATAAAAAGAAACGAGAGTAGCGCTGAGGTCGTGAGATGCTGAGGCGTCTTGAATGATGGTTTTCGTTTCGGGATGACAGGAAAAAAGGAAAACTTGGTGATCTTTGGCGAGACGGAGAATAATCTGCGCAGTGGCCGATTGACGCTCAGGATCAAACTTCACCAACACATCATCTAAGATGATAGGGAGTGGTTCATTTGAGCGTCCAAATTCAAGAGCTAAACCAAGACGGACAGCCAGATAGACTTGATCGGCCAAACCGCTACTCCAGTGATTTTCAATTTTACGATGGTGATCCCGGTCTTCCAATTGAATGAGATGGCTTTCGATTGAGCTGAGGAGCCGATAGCGCTGGTTAGTCATCTGTTGAATGAACTGATTGGCTTCCTGGATGACTCGGGGTTGGCGATCTCGCTCATAGATGGCTTGCGCATCCTGCAGGAAATAGCGGGTTAGGACCAGGGTCGCCCAGTGTTTGAGGTGATCCTGAAGTTGCTCCCGACAAGTCTGTTCTTCGAAGAGAAGCTCTCCTAATACTTCATTGTTGGCTAAATTTTTCATTCTATCACTCACTGCTCCGTGTTCTTGTTCATTTTGATGGAGGGTTTGGAGAAGCTGCTCCAGATTATTCTCCAGAAGTCTTTTTTCTTCTTGAAGGCGAAAGGAATCACTGGTCTCCAATTCAGCAATGAGGTCAGGCACCTTATCCGGACTACCGGCAAGAACTTGAAGAGTTTGTTGGGCTTCAATCATTTCGTTTTGGGAAGAGCACCATTTCTCAAAAGCATCGGCTTTATGGCGATAACTCTCCTCGTTATTCACTTCAGCAAGGTGGAAAAGATTTAGGAGATCTTTTTGTTTCAAGAGAATCTGTTCTTCCAATATTTTCTTTTCCGTTCGTCGGTGTTCTAATTGTTCTTTTAAATGATCTTGTTTTCTTTTTTTCTCCAAAGCAGTAGCGTAATGTTCACGAAGCTGATCCAATTCGGGTATTCCAGGTTCGGCAGGAATGGAGGTTTCACCGCATATTTGGAGGAGGTGGTGAATGGTGGAACGGGTTTTTTGAAGATAATTTGAAATAGAGAGTTCCTGTTCCTCACCTTCGCACACGTGATGTTCCTGAACACGAGCGTTATCGATCGTTTGCAGTATGACTTGAAATCCATCGGGATGAAGTGTGGTGGGGAACTCATTATCCTGTAACCACTCCTGCCAGTTTTTTTCGAGATCATGATTTTCTTTGATTACCAGATTGAGTTCCCGTTCAACCTCCTCGATTTTTTGTTGCACTTCAAAACGCTTTTGCCGCAGGTCATCGTGTTCTTTTTTCAGTTGTTGCCAGCTGTGAAGTAATTCGATCTGGTCTTCGAGTTTTTTTTCGAGTTGTTCTAAATGAAACAAGTTTTTGGGTCTTTCTCTGAATAAATCTTGACTGGTCTGATCGATGTTTTGGTTGATGTCGTTCAAACGTTTTTGGATCAGATCTCTTTCGTTGATAGAGCTGTGTGATTCCTTTTCAACCCGTTTAAGCTCATTTTGATATTGATAGCCCATCAACCAACGGGTTTTTTGCTGCCAATGGACACCCAACAGAACGATTGCTCCTCCACTCCCGGCAATAAGGGTCATCCACTCTCTTAGCGTCCAACGAGCTGACTGTTGATAAAAGAGAATGCTCATCATGATTGATACCCCCAGGATGACAAGTGGCAACCAAGCTGGAAGTGGCTTCGAGATGTTCTGGATTTCCACTGTCAATTCTGCAAGACGCCTTTTTTTCTCTTCCTCGTTTTTCATCAGCTGATCATGGAGAAATGCATTCTTTTCCCATTCCTGGAAAAGGGTTCGCAGTGTGCGAAGAGATTCTTTTGCCTTGCGGGCGGTTTCAAGGTCGGAAAGATCGAGTTGGGGATATTCTCGATATTTTTTTTCGAGTATTTCCAATTGAAGTGATAGTTCTTTTTCAATCTCTTTTTTTGTGTTTAATTCGTTTTGAATAAAATGAATTTTTTCTCCCATATGGTTAAACGATTTTTTGAAGCTTTCCACATTTTGCTTGATCTGAAGCGAAGTATTGATTCGATTGAGCTTATCCCGATTCCAGTCAGGTCCCAATTCTTGAAATTTTTGTTGAAGATCGCTCTTCATCCGGGCATTCTTATTTTTCAGTCGTGGATATTCTTCGCTCATAGAGAGTAACTTTTCTCTTTCTCCGATACATATTTCAACTTCGTTGAGATGAGCAATAATATCCTCGAATCCGGTTAAATTTTCAATTTCGGTCTGGAGATGTTCGATGTCGTCCTCGATTTGTTTCTTCCTGACAATAGCGGTATCAATTTCCTGATTGATTTTTTCTAATCTACCTAAGCCCTGTACAGGAAATGATTTCGCAAACTCGAAATGAACCATATTTTGCTGTGCATTGACCAATCGGATCCAGGGTTTTCGGGCATGTTCGAGCTTTTCGATAGTCATTAACCGTTCTCTGATTTGCTCTTCCCGTCTGCGACCGTCGTGGATCATCTCATCGATTTTTTCTAAACGTCTATGATATTCTGCATATTGAGAGGATTGATCCTGATAGGATTTCACGCGAGATTTGATCTCTTTCAGGCGATAATAACATTGATTGATGAGCGGTTTTTGCCCTTTTTTGGTGAGAAGGGAGTCGAGCTCTCGATCAATTTTTTTTAAAACATTCGGTAATGATGCCGCCCCCAAACCAGCACTGGCGGAAAAAAGTCGGCTTTTAACGTTTTCCTGAGAAAGTACATCCAATCCCTGGAGTTCATTGAGACCCACCGCAAAAATTCGTTCATAGGTTTCACGATCGACATTTCCTAATAATTTTCGAAAAGTAGCAGTATCGATCCGAACCCCTTCTTGGGTGGTCACCATCCACTTCGAATTGTTCCACTCCACATGCAATAGACAATGATTATTCGTTTCAATGGTCAATCGCCCGCCACATTTTCCACCCCAGAGAGGGAGATAGTCGTTCCGTTGGTTACGACGAGTAGGGACACCAAAGAGCATGGTGCGGAGGAATTCCATCAAAGTGGTTTTACCGCTTTCATTATTGCCGATGAAAACCATTAAACCATCGGGAAGATGATCAATACCGTGTCGACAAAAAATACCGAAGCCATCGCAATAGAAATCACGAATTTTCATAATTTCACCAAATTACTCAGCCTACAGAGTAAGATAAAAAAAGTGGAAAAAATGTATAAATAGAATTGACAGCGAATTCGCTTTATACTATTCCTTCGAATAAGAAAGAGTGCTTCTCATTTCTTGGATGGTATCAGAATCAACATCGTTGTCTATTCGTCTTCCTGGAGCAACTCGTCGAGTCCATAATACTCAGCTTCATTGAGAATATCGAGTAGTTCATCTCTTGAAAAATGTTCGAGTTCGCTGGAGACAACCGTCCATTCCGGACGCTGAGAAAGAATTTCCCATATTTTTTGATCGACATCGGGTTTTTTTCTGGCCGAATCAATCACCCGGAGATAGTCACCAACGAAGTCTTCCACTATCCGGCGGTGTTCGATATCAACCATGGGACGGGTTTTAATGGTGACCGATTCTATCCATACGAAGTAGTCGTGATTGATCTCCCCCTCACGAAGAGGAGAGGCAAGGTCTTTTTCGGGGTCGATTCTTTGTCTGAGTAGGTGATGGAGTTCCCCCCGACCGGTCAAGACGAGTCGGAGGATAGCATGACGATTCTCGGCTCGCAGACGGACATCTTCTCGACGCTGGATGAGTACATCCAGTAAATCGTCCAAGGTACTGAGCTCAGAGATATCGATCTCTTCACGAAACCACCGGACGATATCGGTCGCTCGAAATTCAAAATCAGTATTTCCATTCTCGTAGACTTTGGTGAGATAGCATCCCCGAGGGCCATATTCCGTGATGTTGCGACCCTGGGTATTCCCCGGATAAATGATGATCGGATTGTGCTTGTGAATGATCATAGGAGTATGAACATGTCCCAAAGCCCAATAATCAATTCCGGTAGTAATCAAATCATCGAGAGAACAGGGGGCATAATTATCGTGATTGGGGATTCCTCCCACATTACAATGGAGGATACCTATGGAAAATACTTCCTTCGTTTCTTTCCGGAAAGATCGGGCTAAATTTTGCTGAATTGCCCTTTCTTGGAAACTTATCCCATATATATGCGCCAGTTCTTCATTTTCTTTACAAAAAGTGAATTTGCTCACCTGCTCGCCTGCGAAGCGAACCACTCCATTGGGGAGAGTGATTTCCGGTTCCCAACCCGAGAGTGGATCATGATTCCCATGGACGATGTAACAGGATAGGTTGGCATCGGTGACCGATCTCAATATATCCCGAAAACGGAGCTTAGCATGAAGGCTGCGATCGGCACCATCATAAACATCACCCGAGATTATAATAAAATCGCATTTTTCCTGGAGAGCAATATTCACCACCTGTTGAAACGCATCAAAGGTAGCCTTCCTCAGAATCTCCGCTACCCAGGGCTCGACAGCGTGTACCCCCTCAAAAGGGCTGTCAAGATGTAAATCGGCACAATGAATGAAGGTAAAGAGTGGTTCACTCTCCATTTTGAATTCCTCTCGAATATTTATTACTTTTAATTATGATACACCACAACCAGTAGTATGGTTTCAATCCATCCTGGAAATGCAGTGAAATGTGAAATGGAAAAAAGTTTAAAGATACTCAATCATCACCCTTCACCCTGACCCTCTCCCTTTGGATAAAGGGATTCGATTGGGTCTTAAGCAATCTTCTCATCCCTTCGTCACCCCTGAATGTTTCTATCAGGGGTCTAAAGTAAAGTAAAAAGGCTAAGATTCCCGATTAATACATTCGGGAATGACGGATGATGACGATAACCGCCATAAAAAACTATTGTGTCGAAGTTTTCATTGTCATATAATGCTGTGCTCGCAGCATGGCGGTCTATTGAGGGTAAGTGCATTTTCTTATATTATTGAAGTGGGGTAAATATATGAAAAATATATTCCGGTTTCTGATCATATTCATTTTATTTATTATCACCTCTTTACCAATCTATCCAAAAGAAAATATGGTTCGATTTGCAGCGGTGGGAGATGTGCTCCTCGATCGGGGAATACGCAAAGTGATGGAAAAAAGAGGGATGGATTATCCTCTTCAAGCTGTGAGCGATTGCCTCAACTGGTATGACTTGGTGTTCTGCAATCTGGAATGCCCTCTTTCCGAATTAGGAAAACCGATGGAAAAAAAATACATCTTTCGAGGGGATCCATCAGCTGTTGAGATGTTAAAAAAAGCTGGGTTCAACCTCTTTTCATTGGCAAATAACCACGCCCTTGATTACGGGCATGAAGCGTTGGTGGATACTATCGATAATCTCGTCAACGCTGGATTATATCCGATTGGTGCTGGAAAAGATCAAAAGGAGGCACTCAAACCAATAATAATTCGAAATAATGGGCTTACTTTAGCTTTTTTCGCGGTGTTGGGTTATCCCATGGAAGGTGTTTCTGGTTCTCCTGATCTCCCCGGACCCAGTCAAACCGGGATAGATGAATTGATTTCTCTTGTCAAGACCATCCGTGATCAGGTTGACTTTATTGTAGTTTCTTTCCATTGGGGGATTGAATATGAAACGCAACCGCGCCCCCAACAAATCAAGGATGCCCATCGATTGATTGAGTCCGGAACTGATCTCATCATTGGTCATCATCCTCATGTCATTCAGGGGATTGAAAAATACCAGGGGAAATATGTTCTTTACAGTCTGGGAAATTTTCTATTTGATCAGCATGATGATGTTGGGAAACAAAGCTTTCTTTTCGGATGCACCTTTAGCGATGAAGGCGTCCTTTTTCCCCATATCATTCCAATTGACATCGTCCATTATCAATCACGCATCGCTACTGGAGAGAGAGCGGATTTAATTGTGAATAAAATTCCATTGATAGTAGATGAAGGGACCATGTCCTTTCGGGAGGAAAATGGTTGGTATTACTTGGAAGAAGAGAATGGGCAGGTAACGTCGATGTCTACTCACTAATTTTTGATTCCGGATCTCCATCTCTATTTGTTTTTCCGGTTATTTCATCTATACTGATTTCGATTACGGCTACTTTTTGTACATCATCGATGTTCAGAGCTTTTAAACCAATGTTTCCAGCATATTTTTTTACGAGGAGTTCGAGAGCATGAATCTTATCTGAATCATCATTTATTACTTTCGCTTGGCCAAAAACCAGAACACTCCAATAACGGACTCCGAATTGACATGGTATGTCTCCGGTGAGGAATTTAATTGGTTGACTGACTTCAAAACAAACCCGGGAGTTTTGCTGGATGTTCACGAGCTTCCTACCTTGCAACGAAGAATGGATATAAATTCGGTTCTGGCTATAAACAAAGTTAACTGGAACGACATAGGGTTGATTATCAATTGCGGTTGCCAACCGTCCATAAAAAGCTTCGTTTAAATAAATCTCAGATTCTTTCCTTGAAAGCCATCTTTTAGGCATAGGCATCATTTCCTTTGAGATACTGCTGTATTGTATTTTCTTGATTCCGATGATAACTATTAAGAATTAATCCTTGACATTTTCTAAAAAATAGTGTTTAATAGAATTACCACAGGTTCCGAGAAATTGGAAGACCTTAAGAACTGAAGGTGTATACCTGATGTTCCTACGGGAGGTTGGTGAGCTCGAATCTCCCGAAGCAAAAATTAAGGTTGGACGGTTTGTTGGGACCTGTGGTTTTTTTGAGCTGCGCTCTTTACTTCCTATTTCTTCCCCCTCTAATTACTTTTTCCAGGAAAATGATGTAACGGATCATTTCGTTCATGTTGAAAACGATATGAGGACGTTGCAGGTAGAGTGGGATGTTGAGATCAGTGGTAGGAAATTTTTGAATAATTTCCCCATTTTTGAAATAAAAACGCTGGAGAAAATGATCATCGAGTGTCCATTCGAACGGAAAAAATTGAATACAGAAATGATTTTCCATATCGTGATAGAGCAGATCGACAGGAAGGCTCCCCTCGAAATCGCACTCCAGGCAATGAAAGATATTAATCCGTCCTTCAAAGAGGTCCTTTTTTAATTCTGGATTTTCAGTAGTATTAATCGATCTCCATATCTCCACCGTTTGTGAGGTATGGCAACTGGGACAATTGAATTCGATGTTTTCTCGCAATGACATCTCTTCGTCCTCCATTATAAAAATACTGTAAGATGTGAACAGTAAATTGTAATAGGTGCTGATTTACTTCTCTGCCCAGTTACTGGCGATGACCACTTCCGCTTCGACTGGAACCTGATTGAGAAATTTCTGCCCAGCACGTACCATAGTTACTTTCAGGAGATAAGCGGCTTTTTCTGCTTCTTCTTGAGGAGATTCAAGCAAAAGTTCGTCGTGAACGGTTCCAATGATGTGGATGTCGGTATTTTCCAGAAAAGGATAGAGCATAACCATGGCCTGCTTCATGATGTCAGCGGCGGTTCCCTGAATGGGGGTATTGAAGAGTTCGGTAATGACCGGTCGTTCTGACCATTGCCGCAGGCGACCGATCAGGGTGCGAATTTCCCGGAGATTGGCATTACTCAACTCTTTCTGCCAGGAGGCAATTCCTTGATAGACTTCAAAATATTTATTTCGGAAATCAATGGCTTGTTGATCAGTCATTTCGACTCCATAGGAATTCTGAGCATAGATTTTTAAACCACGGGCACCCATAGCATACAAAAGCCCGAAATTGACCGCCTTAGCTGCTTGTCTTTCTTCTTTGGTAACCTGGAGGATATCTTTTCCGGTGAGAAGCGATGCTGTTAAGCAATGGATATCCTGATTTAGGAGAAAAGCATCGATCATTTTCCGATCCTGGCTGATTTCAGCGGCAACTCGCAGCTCAACTTGAGAATAATCGCCAATCACCAGAATTTTTCCTTCAGCTGGTATAAAACATTCCCGGAAAGCCCGATCGCGGGGTATTTGTTGCAGGTTGGGATTCCGACAGGAAAACCTTCCAGTGGCGGTTCCAATTTGCCAGTAATCAGGATGGATCCTCCCGGTCACTTTGTGGATGTATTTGGGAAGGGCACTGGCGAATGACTGAAGAACCTTGGTCACTTTTCGGTATTCAATCAGGGCTTGAATCACCGGGTATTGGTCTTCTAACTGTGACAACTCCTCATGAGAAGTAGTTTTCAAGGGAATCCCCAGGGCTTGTAAGGCTTCGAGCATTTGTTTGGGACTGTCCAGGTTGATCGGTGGGGTGTCGATCATGAATGGCAGTTGAGGAGTCCTTTTAAACCCTTCAGCAAGGCGTTGCCGTAAATTTTCAGCTAAATCGCTTTGGGTTTTTTCCAATCCCTGGGTCAATTTTTTCCATTTTTCGTTATGGATGAGCATTCCGCTCAGTTCCATATCAACCACGGCGGGAAGACAATCAAATTCGAGTGTGGCGGTCTTTATAAGGCCAGAATCACTTAATTTTCGAAATAAAATGGGATAAAGTTGAAGCAAAACCCAGGCGTCACGGGCAGCGTATTCGAGTTGTTCTTTGGAAATCCCTTCGTTCCAATTACTGCTCTGTAATTCTTTGGGAAGATTGATTCCTAATTCATCACGAGCCAGGTCAGAAAGTTTAAAGCCATGGCTTTTTTGACCAGCTGCAAGAATTTGAGCGGTAAGCATGGTGTCGAAAAAGGGTTTATTTACCATAAATCCCTTTTTCTTTAAGAACTTTACATCGAACTTGGCATTATGGAAGATCTTGATCGCCGGTGAAGCGAGAATTGTTTGCAGGGAAGTGTATAACCCATCATTTAGATTCCATAAATCAACAATAACAACCGGTTCATTGGGAAAGGCGATTTGAATAATTCGAATCTGGCTATCTAAGGGATCGAGCCCGGTGGTTTCGGTGTCAATTGCCAGCATACTATTTTCATTCAATGAAGACAAAAGAGGCTGAAATTCCACTTCCGAGGTGATCAAACGATATTCCATGAACGATAATAATTGAATCCTTTCTTAGGTTGTTTCAATGAGAAACGCTTTTTACATTCTATAGGTTTTGTTCTTGGCTGTAAACCTCTTTTCTCAATCACCAAACATCGGGGAATGGATGTCACCCTGGTTACTGTAGTCGCGTTTCTCCCAATACCCGCGGAAATTCGGGTCATCAGACAGTTCGATGCGATTAATCCAACGCGCCCATTTGTAGCCCCATTTTTCCTCGGCAACCAGGATGAATGGATAGCCCTGATCGGGAGGAAGAATAATGCCATTGATCTTATCAGCAATCATGATGTTCCGTTCCCGGATATCATCCAGAAACATGCTGGTCGTGTAGCCGTCGACGGAGTGAAAGATTACGGTATTGGCTTCATTTTTTGCAATCGCATCCTTGAAAAGATCGATCAGTGGAATGCCCTCCCATAGAGCAGTGACATACCATCCCTCCACGCAAATCAAAGTGATTACCTTTTTTTGGTGGGGCATTTTTTGGAGTTCATCATAGGTGAAGGACAGATTCTTTTCAACCTGTCCTTCAATCACAAGTCGATAATTATTGATATCAGCCTTTTGAACTCCTTTAATAGAATTTTCCCGAAAATCTTTAGTTGAGCCTAACTTCTGACCTTCATATTCCTGAATTTCGATGGTTGGAATGGTGGAATCGGGTGTTCCTTCTTGTGCAAATACCATGCCAACAACCAACAAGAGAAGCATGCTGACGAACAAAATTATTGCTCTATTCAAAATGAATCACCTCGTTTCAATAAAGTAGACTGTATTTCATCCAAACCTAAGGCCAGAAAGGTGGGTATAAAATTCCCCATTCTGGATATATAATTCATACAAAGCGTATAACATGATCAAAGGGGACGGCATTCTATTGAAACGAAAAATAAAAGTCGGTTTACTCTTCGGTGGTCAATCGGTTGAACATGAAATTTCGATATTGTCGGCGCGTAATATTTATGATGCAATCGATAAAGAGAAATACGAAGTGGTGCTCATCGGAATCGATAAATCTGGAGGTTGGCATTTCAGCAACGACCGGATTTTTCTTGAAGGAAATGAGCCTTCACGGTTGAAAGCTTTTGTAGAAGAGAGCGATCAGCTCGCCCTGGTGCCTGGACAGAGAGCCGATATATTCCTGCAGCTTTCGAACCGAAAAAAGCAAAAACTGTTGGATGTGGTATTTCCGATCTTACATGGCACTCATGGAGAAGATGGAACGGTACAAGGCTTTTTGAAGCTGGCGGGGATTCCCTTCGTCGGTGCCGGAGTGTTAGGTTCGGCGATCGGTATGGATAAAGATGTCACCAAACGTCTTCTTCGCGATGCCGGGGTCCCTACCCCTCATTTCCGAGTTTTCCGCCGGATTGATATCGATTCGATTCATCCTGATCAGATTATCGCTGAATTCGGATTACCGTTTTTTATTAAACCAGCCAATCTTGGTTCGTCGGTTGGAGTGAGTAAGATCAAAAAAATTGAGGAATTCCGGCCTGCACTCGAAAAGGCTTTTCAATATGATAATAAGGTTTTATTGGAAGAATATATATCTGGTCGGGAAATTGAATGTTCGGTTTTGGGAAATGAGCAGCCTATAGCATCGCTGCCGGGTGAAATCAAACCTCAACATGAATTTTATTCATATGAAGCGAAATACCTCGATGAAAATGGGGCTTTTCTTGAAATACCGGCCAATTTGTCTTCAGTGTTGATTCAGAAAGTGCAGGATACTGCCATACAAGCTTTTCAGGTACTGGAAGCGGAGGGCATGGCCCGAGTCGATTTTTTTCTGAGAAACGAAGAAGAGTTATTTGTCAACGAAATCAACACCATACCCGGTTTTACCCGGATCAGCATGTACCCCAAGTTGTGGGAAGCCAGTGGTCTTTCTTATACCGAGCTGATCGATCGTCTGATCGAACTGGCCTTAGAAAGAGCAGAGCGGGACAAAAGATTGAAAACTTCATATGAGGAGCTGTAAAAGGGTTTACTTATTTTGGGTTTCCTCAAGAGGGAATCGGAGATAGAAAGCGGTGCCTACCTCCTCATTGGCGGCGGTGATGGTTCCGCCATGAAGCTTGACGATACGAGTGACGATTGAAAGACCGAGACCGAACTCACCTTTGACTCCCGGATGGAACTTCTCGAAGAGGGTTTTCATGGTTGTTGGTGCGATGGGGGGACCATCATTCCCGATACGAAGCGAGACATGGGAACTTGATTCTCGCTTAAGAGAAATGTTTATTGTAGTATTGGCATACCTGACTTGATTATCGAAAAGATTTTCCAGAGCCACCGTCCACTGCTCATAATCGCCAATATATAAAATACTTTCCAGAGTGAATGACCATTGAATTTCTTTACGTCTTGGCTTGAACCTCTCCACCATATTTTCAATAAGCTCATCGAGATAAAAATCGTCTCGAGCCAACTCCGGTACACTAATAGCGTCGAGTTTGGTTAAATAGAGCAGATCGCGGTTTCTTTTCTCTAACCGTTCTGCTTCTTCGGCAATCACTAAAACCGAGGATTCCAGGTCATCCTTAGGAAAAATCCCGTCCAATATAGATTGGGCATAACTCCGAATCACCATCACCGGGGTTTTCAGGGAATGAGATATATTCTGCAAGAAAGTTTGCTGCAATTCATTCTGCCAGATCAAACGTCTACGTAATGATTCAATCGATTGTGCCAACCGCCCGATCTCATCTCTTCGATTAATATGAATGGGTTCTTTCCAATCTTGCTTGGCTATTTGACTGACATGTTTTTCGAGCACGACCAGGGGTCGGGTCAGATAGCGAGCAAGAATGATGGCTGGAACCCAACTGAGCATAAAAACCAGACTCATACCCCAAAAGAGTCTTTTAAAAAGAGTTCTGACCAAATCCCGCCGATAGGTATCCCACATGAATGAGAGCAGATACGTTTTGCTATCGGACATTTCCAGGCGACGAATGACATAGAGCATTCGTTCTCCTTTTATATCCTCTTGATAACGTTGATAGTCGGTTTTTTGGCTTTCAGCTTGTTTTAATGCTTTATTTAGAAATTTAGCAGGGAGGCGGTTGGGAGGAAAGATCTGGTGGTCATTCCCTAAAACGACATGACGCACCATGCGAATGTTTTGCCGGGTTTCATCTCCTTCCAATGCAGGAAGATCTCGAAGCCAACGCCAGGGTTCCCCCGTTTGAAAGAGAAGTTGAGCGTTTTCAATAGTAGCATAAATTTCACTGGTAAAGAAACGATCCAATGAGATTGGAATGATTAATAAAAGAACAATGGATATGCCGATTACTAATAGGGCGAATACCAACCAGATTTGAATAGCGAGCGGGAGATTCTTCATGATGGAGTGAGTCGATAGCCAAAGCCATAAAGGGTTTCGATACGCAATTCCGGTATCTTTTTTCGGAGGCGGCGCAATAAGTCGTCCACTGCACGGTCAGTGCCGAAATAATTGTCTCCCCAAACTTGCTCGATGATTTGTTCCCGGGTAAAAGCCATTCCCTGATTTTTGGCGAAAAAGAGAAGAAGATCGAATTCTTTGGATGTCAGTTCAAGTGTTTGATTTTCGTATCGCACAATTCGAGCCGTTTGGTCGATGATATACGGAGGAAGATGAATGATGCTTAAAGACTGTGATGCCGTTGGTTTTTCATAGATTCTTTCTAAAATTTTGCGGGTTCGAATCACCAATTCCCGAGGGAGAAAGGGTTTGGGAAGATAGTCGTCGCTTCCCATCTCCAACCCGATAATACGGTCGAGATCGGCATCTCGGGCGGAGATGAAGATAACCGGAACTTCAGAAGAAGCTTTAATTTCTTTTATGAGCTGATAGCCATCGACGTCGGGCAGCATGATGTCCAATATCCACAAGTGCGGTTTTTGAGAAATATTCTTTCGTGCCTCTTCTCCAGTAAGGAAAGAATGAACCTCCCATCCCTCATTTTTCAGGTAGGAGGTTAAAAGTTGATTTAAATTTTCTTCATCCTCGACAAGATAAATCCGATAGTTCATTTCTTTTTCACTCGGTTTAACTCTTTTCACCTTTCAATCTTACGCTGTGGTAAGTGGGGTGTTTTCCCCTATTTTTTTGTTTTATATCTTACACTGTAGGCTGTTCCAATCGAATCCCTTTGTCCAAAGGGAGAGGCTCGATGAATGGTGATAGTTGAATATCCTTAATAAATTTAGTCTTCATTGTTCACTGGTTACTCGTTACTGATCACTCGTCACTGCATTGACAGGATAGACCCTCATGCCACGTTGTGGCACCATATGAAAATGGAAATGAGAGGGTCTATCCTTTGAGTTTTTTGCCTTTCTAAATCTTATTAATCTTACGCCGTAGGCTGAAATTCTGGGTAGTTTCCAGGATAGACCGCCATGCCACGTTGTGGCACTATATGAATATGGAAATACCAGCGGTCTATCCTGTGTTTTTGCTTTTTTATTTTTTATATCTTACGCCGTAGGCTGATATCCTGGTGTATTTCCAGGATAGTGTAAAAAAGGTTGAAAAGGCACCCTTCCCCGGCGCTTCGTGCTACCACTCCAAGGGAGGGGAATTATCATTATTAAAGGAAGGGTGCCATGGAGTGAGATTTATGGTTTACTGTTTTTCATTTCGTTGATCTGTTTTTCGAGATTTTGATTCATGTCTTTGAATTGTTGTAATAACTCGGGAAGGATCGCTTTAATTTGGGCTTCATCTCCTGATTCAATTGCCTGGTTGAATTTTTGGGAAAGTTCACGGTTTTTATCCATTTCGGGACCCCAATTTTTTCGAAAGCGATCTCTCATGTTGTAGAATCTTCCTCTTTCCCTGGGGAAATTTAATCCCTTCCCGAATTCCCGACGGGCTTCTTCACGGGTCATTTCACCCTTATCGATTTTTTCTTCTATCGTATCCAATTTACTTTTTATTTCATCCAATTTCTGGATAATGCGGTCAGTTCCACTTTTATCTTCACGAAGCTTTTTCAATTCCTCAATGAGAGTGTCCCGTCGAGTGAACTCGTTTTTCCACTCATTTACCAGTTCTGGAGCGTATTTTTCTGAGAGCAGGATCATATACATTTCCCCATTTATGCGAATTCCTCTCATTAAATCTGGGCTTTTCTTTCCAAAGGCCAATGCAGTTCCTGCCAGTGCCGATACCAAAATAAGTATTGCTATTCCTGTTATCAGAGTTTTTTTCATAATTCTGATCACCTCATTTTTCATATTATTTTCTTACCGAGGAAGTTCAATTTAAACTCTGAATGAAGTATAGAAATTGAATGTGGAATAATTATCAGGGAATTATGGGAAATTGTGGGGATCAGATCAAAAAGAGAATAGACATTCATGCCAGGAAAATATTCTGACACCATCTGAATAATGAAAACTCAGGGCGCAATAAATTTGCGCCCCTAAAATTATAATGGTATTGGTAGGGATTTGATTTATTAAACCCGAAATTGTTCTACAGGATGGTCTCTTTAAACTTTTTACCTTTCACTGTATTTCCAGGATAGACCGCCATGCTGCTTCGCAACACCATGTGAGGATGGAAACACCAAAATGTTGAGTTGTTGAGAGGTTGAGGTGTTGAGTTGAAAAAAATAAAAAGATGAGATCCTCACTTGGTAAAGACCTCGTTCAGGATGACAACACTATAATTATGGGTGAGGATGAGGGTGATTTTTAAACTATT
>CAYSWT010000026.1:0-1445 GCA_964434845.1 uncultured Atribacterota bacterium
ATGCATACACTTGGAGAAAGAATCCAAGAGTATGGCATGAGGATCTCATCTTTTTTATTTTTTTCAACTCAACAACTCAACCTCTCAACACCTCAACATTTTGGTGTTTCCATATCCTATGGTGCTGCGAAGCAGCATGGCGGTCTATCCTCATATGGTGCTGCATTGCAGCAGGAGAGTCTATCTTGGTGTTTCCAAGATATGCTGTTATAACTCAATAATTTCACTCCGGACAGAAGAAAACACCTCACATCCGTCTTTTGTGACCCGGAAGCCGTCTTCCCAGCGGAAACCGTAATCGGGAGTGGTGAAGAAGGTATCCGCCATAAAAGTCATGTTTTCCTTCAAAGCATAATTCGAGGTCTTTTCCATCCAGGGTTTTTCGACCTCAATAATACCGGCGCCGTGGCAGGGTCCATAGAGGAAGTACTGTGAGTAACCGTGTTTTTCAAAGAATTCATAAAACTTGATGGCAACATCCTTGGCAATGGTGCCCTCTTTGATCCACACATAAGTGATCAAATGGGCATCCAGCCCAAACTGGACCCGCTTTTTCATCTCCTCAGGCATTTTTCCAAAAAACACCGGTCGACCCACCGAAGAGGCATACCCACCAAAACGGGCACCCACGCAAAGTTGAATCATTTGACCTTTTTCCAATTTGTTATAAGTTGCTCGAGCAATGGCATTTTGAGTCTGTTTTCCTCCAAAAACGTAGTTGGGGAACGCTTCACACTCCGCCCCATGCCGATACATGGCGTGATAGAGGATACCCATTGCTTCTTTTTCGGTCATGCCAGGCTTCATTTCTTTGAGTAAATCTTCCAAAGCCAGCTCACTGATGCGATGGGCTTTCTTCATCATGGCAATTTCGTTTTCTGATTTGACCGCCCTCATATCAGAGATGATCCACTCGGCTCGAATGAGTTCTCCCTTGGGTCCAAGTGCTTCTTTCACTCCATCATATACCGGCATGGGAAGGATGGTATAGTCTCCCAGGGCAAGGCGTTTGATTCCCATCCCGCCTGACACTTCATCAAATATGTCTTTAAAATTGGAAACTTTTATATCCGGATAATCGGGTTCGGCTGATTCCCGATAGGCAAGCAATTTGCGGATCTTTTTAATTTTGCTTCTCTGAATCGCAAAAGGTTCGGCTTCCGGACCGATCAGCAGTATCGGATCTCCTTCTTTCGGAATAATCACTCCCGCCGTTTCAAAAATTGGCCAGTGATCACAGAGATAACGTACACTCGCCTGATCGGCTTCATTGGAATGAACCAGATAGGCATCATAATCATTCTCAACTAATTTTTCCTGTATCCGCCGAATCCTTTCTTGGAACTCCGACTCTGGAATTTCTCGTAACATAGAGTATCCTCCTTATTGGAAATTAATATTTTTTATCGATCCATAACAAAAATTTTCAATTCCCCCAATTGAGA
>CAYSWT010000026.1:1455-20486 GCA_964434845.1 uncultured Atribacterota bacterium
GGGGAGAATGGTGAGAGTGAATTTAATTATTGAACTATTTACCATTCATGGTATTTTCAAATGCTGTTCGCAGCACCCGCATGATTCACGGATATACAGTTTGGCAGGGATTGATATTTCAACCGGATAAGTACCCCGGATAGGATTTTCGATTTTACTCAGGAGCAGTTTGGCGGCAGTAATCCCGATTTTGCTTTCCATACTTCGCAGGGTAGTGAGGGGAGGATCGGTGACTTCGGTAAAATCAAAATTATCGAAGGAAACCATGGCGATATCCCGTGGGACTTTATATCCATGTTTCCTGAGAGCACGCAGGCATCCCAGCGCCATATAGGAATTTGCTGAGATAAGTGCCGAAAATTGAGTACCACTTTCAATCAAATCCGAGACCAGTTCGTACCCGCTCTTGATTTGCCAGTCCCCGATTTTAACCAATTTTTCATCGAAAGGAATATTCGCATCTCGAAGAGCTTTTTGGTACCCCTGAAAACGTAGAATCCCTGAAGTTTGATTGAGCGGTCCACCAACAAACACAATCCGGTCATGATGATGCTGGATGAGATGATCAGTTAATAGACAGGCACCATTGAAGTTATCGTGGAGAACCACATCCAGATCAAGACCTTGCACTTTATTATCAATAGCAACGATTGGGATATCAAAACGAGCGAGAAATTGTCGGATAAATTCCTTGGTTTCGCCCAAAGTGGCAAAAATAATTCCATCGACTTTCTGAGAGGCGAATAATTTTAAGGTTTCAACTTCAAACTCAGGGGTATTATGAGTGGAACTGATCACCAAGCTGTATCCATATTTGCGGAGTAATCGTTCAATAACTTTCCCCACAACCCCAAAAAACTGATTGGATATGTCGGGAACGATGTAACCAATAGTATTAGTCTTATTTTTCTTCAAACTGCGGGCAATATAGTTGGGTTGATAACCAATCTCTTCGATGATTCTTTCAATTCTTGCACGAGTATCAGAACTGACTTGTGGTTCCTTGTTAATGACCCGCGAAACCGTCTTTAACGATACTCCAGCTCTTTCTGCAATATCACGGAGTGTAACATTCATTCCCCACCTCAGGAAATCATTTTGACAACGTTGTCAGAATATCAAAAACAGGGTTATTTGTCAACGGAATCAGAATGCCTGTCATTTAAGTTTTAAAAGGGGAAAAGGCATTGAGATTTTACCCAATATCAATTCCGTGTTTTTTTAACCATTCCTCAAAATTTTGATTATCGGTTACAATCTCATTATCATAATTTTCTTCTAACTTTTTGACTTGTTTTGCTAATTCCGGTTGTTCATGCATAACCTCAATCATATTATTGTCGAACTGGTCTATCAGGGGCTGTAGGTCGGATAAATCGAGCTGAATTTTAAGAAGACTGGTGAGTTTTTTCACAACGGTAATGATCCCTTTAGGATTGGCGGCATGAATATACATAGGAACATCTGTAATAAGATTGATCATGCGAATGTTTCTTTCTTTGGCAAGATACGTGCAGTAGGTTACAAGACTTGAAGATCCCTCGTAATTGGAATAACGTATATCTTCGCCATCGAGAAGCACTTTCAGCTCTTCCTCACTAATTGAACAATAGATACGCGGTTCCCTAGTATGGGGAGTTAACCCATTTACGCTGCCAATGAAGTAGATGTCATGGATATTATATTCTTCACAGAGCGAAAAGAATATCTGGCAAAATCTATCCCAATTGAGATTAGGTTCCTTCCCGGAAAAAAGAATGAGATTGTTTTTGCTAACGGCAAAGAATTCATTTTGGGGAAATTGAAATTCAGTAATCAAACCATCAGCGATCTTAGCATATGGTCGAAACTGAGCCACCTCTTCCATTGATCCTGGCATATTATATATATAATAAGGATGGGGATTGATTTCAGCGAATTTCACTGCTTCAAGTTTGTTCTTCAAATAGATTATTGTTCCAGTTGAAACATATCCTCCGTCCATCCATCCGGAAAATCCTAAAATCATTCGGGGAGATTGCAATTGTGGTTTTTCAAGAAATATAATATCATTCATTTCTGTCCTCCCGTTGACCTAATCGTGTTCAGACTGATTCAATGACAAATCTTTATAATATTATACCTTCCCGCCCCCGTCAGTCTACGACGTAAGATAGGAAATGTTAATAAAAAATGTATGATTGAGAAAGACGGACAATCGTAGGAGTGTGAAATTGGGTAAGGGTTTGTTTTATCAAAAACCCGATTCTTTCGGACAACGAAGCATAATATATTACGCCCCATGCTTAAATGGTTTTTGCCCAGCGTAATATTTAATCCTTTCACTATTTCAACCTTATACCGTAGTACGCGGGGTGTTTTTTCTCCACGTTGTTTTCTTGTTTTTTGTTTTTCAAATCTAACCTAGTAGACTGTTCTTACAGGATTGAATATTACCATGTGGAAAGTAGAGGTTTTATGTATAAAAAAACCACAGGCTCTGACAAACTGACTGAACCTTCATCTCGCTTCGAAAAAAGAAATTACTTTCTCATGATACGAAGCGTTTCAGGATTGACCTTCCACTCTCCCTCTCGGGACAATTTCGAGATTTCCTTTCTCTCGATTGGGAACCTCTTTCTTTCAATCCTCCGGTCCATTTATTCCTCAGAACCTGTGGCAATTATTATTATACACTCTTTCAAACATATGTCAATATTTGTTTTGAAAATATCGAAATACTATGAATAGACTTCGTGACAGGTAAATATCCTGAAACTATAAGATATAATATCTCTAAATTTCTGT
Source organism: uncultured Atribacterota bacterium (assembly GCA_964434845.1). GTDB lineage: Bacteria > Atribacterota > Atribacteria > Atribacterales > Atribacteraceae > CAYSWT01. The sequence goes on from CAYSWT010000026.1 coordinate 4,243, forward strand.
TTAAAAAGGAATAAACAACATGCAGAAACTCTCGGTTGCCCTGGTTCAAATGGAATCGGCGGTTGGTGATATTGAAAAAAATCTGTTAAAAATCAAAAAACATGTGGAACATGCTGCGAGAGAAAAGATCGATATTATCTGTTTTCCCGAGCTTTCAGTCACCGGTTATTCCCCAGAAAAAAGCCCGTGCTATGCTGAGGATATTCCGGGACCCAGTTCGTCAATTCTCTCCCGATGGGCTCATGAGTTACAAACAATTATTCTCGTCGGCATATGCGAGCAATCCGAAAACGAAAAACCTTTTATTACTCAAGCTGTCTGTATGCCGAATGGAAATATTCAAAAATACCGGAAGACTCACCTGGCCCCACACGAAGTATCATTTTTTTCCACCGGTCGGGATTTTCCGGTTTTTCAGACTCCAAAGGTAAAATTTGGCATTGAAATATGTTGGGAGCTCCATTTCCCCGAGATTACTTCAATCCTCTCCCTCCAGGGTGCCGAGATCGTCTTTTGCCCTTATGCTTCTGCCCGGACCCCAAAAGACCGTCAACAATCCTGGCACACCTTCCTCCCGGCACGTGCTTATGATAATCGGGTTTTTATCGCAAGTTGCAATGCTCTTGGGGAGGGTTTTGGGGGAGGAATTTTTATGTGTGATCCTGAAGGGCAAATAATTATCGAAGATTTTCAAGGAGCAGAAAGCATGGTCATTTTACGAATAAATCCTGAAACCATCAATTCAATCCGAAATCAGAATAATCTATCTCTCTTTCAAAGTTATTACCCAAAGTATCGAAAGGATGATTTGTATAGTAAATACCTCCTCAACATCAAAAAGATTTGATAGAGAATGAATTAGTCAGTCAAATTCTTCAATACACCATCATCAAGATTGATAAAATCACTTTTTATCTCTAACCGATACCAAAGCTGAGTCGCTAAATATAATCGCACTCGTTGTTCATTATTTAAATGTCCTTTCCACACAAAAAAGACATTGATTGGTGGAGAGTCATGATCTTTTTGGATTATTTTTTCCATTCGGTTTAAATAGAATTCTTTTTCTAAATTATCAATTAGACTGGATATCAATTCCTGATCTATCGGAATATGAATTTCATTTTGTATTTTCTGTATGAGCTTTTGCCGTCTTTCAGCATCGATCTTGTATTTTTTCCCATCCATGAAAAATACCCCTACCTGCTTCCCATCTATCTGAATGACTAATTGTGGAAGCTGATAGGCAATCACCTGAAATTGCCCTAATATTCTTCGTACGGTTTCTTCAATATTCATTTCTCTTTATCTCCAATAGGTTTCTATACTATGCATGATATATCGGCATTTTTTGAAGTTTCTTTATGACCATCATTCAAAACGGTCGGAATGAACTCGCTCTCTTTATTGAGAAATGCAAAATGAAATGGATATAATATAATATTCAGGATTGAATGTTTTTATTGATTGTTTTAATAAGAGAAGGGAGGATCAACAAATGATTAAATTGGTGCTCATCCGCCATGGCGAAAGTACCTGGAACAAGGAAAACCGTTTTACCGGCTGGACAGATGTTGATTTGTCCGAAAAGGGGATAGAGGAAGCTCATACTGGTGGAAAAGCTTTAAAAGAACAGGGTTTTACTTTTGACATCGCTTATACTTCAGTCCTAAAACGAGCGATTCGGACCCTGTGGATTGTTCTCGACGAAATGGATTTGATGTGGATACCGGTCGAGAAATCATGGCGCTTGAACGAGCGTCACTACGGAGCTCTTCAAGGGTTGAACAAAGCCGAAACCGCAGCAAAATTTGGAGAAGAACAGGTAAAAATTTGGAGAAGAAGTTATGATATCCAACCCCCGGCTCTGGAAAAATCCGATTCTCGCTATCCGGGTAATGATCCACGCTACCAGGATCTCAATGAAAAAGACATCCCGCTCACCGAATGTTTGAAAGACACCGTAGCCCGCTTTCTCCCTTACTGGCATAACACCATTGCCCCAACCATAAAAACCGGAAAAAAAGTCCTGATCGCTGCCCATGGAAATAGCTTAAGAGCGTTAGTGAAATACCTGGATAACATTTCCGATGATGAAATTATCGGATTAAACATTCCCACCGGTATTCCCCTGGTTTATGAGCTGGATGAATCTCTGAAGCCCATCACTCACTATTATATCGGCGATGAGGAAACAGTGAAAAAAGCCATGGAAGCGGTGGCGAATCAAGGGAAAGCGAAGAAGTAATTGAATGGAAAAATGGGAAAGGCATCCAACCCGGCGCTCCGCGCCACTCTTCCACCGGAGAGAAATTTAAAATAACACGAAACCTTTTAGAGCATGCTATGGTATGTCTCTAAAAGGTTTTTTAATTAGAGAATAGGTAAGGGTTCACGTTTTTATTTCATTATTTAGATGATGATAACTCTATTATTTTGATTTGTGGTGTGATCATTTCTACCCAAAATAATTTCATTGTTTTCAACTCATACCTGCAATATAATGAAATAAGTTGGATATTCCCACTCTATATTTTCACGTGAAAGGGGGGGTCCGCATTTACTATTTGAAATATCATATATTCTTCAATGATTCTATTATCAATCCAATGAAAGGAAGGGAAAATCATGCTTAAAAACAAATCATTCCTAAGTATCGGGACAGCTCTTTTGTTGTTTTTTATAGTATTTTCTGTGTTCCAATTCAATGCGCAAGCCGCTGAAAAACTTCGCATCGCCTATATTCGACCTACCAACGAACCATATTATAAATTTGGTTTTGACGGTGCGAAGATGATGGCAGAGCTGATGGGCGTGGAAATTCTTGGGTATATTTCCGATATGAAACCAGAAAAAGAAATTGCCAGTGTTGAAGATGCTATTACCCAACAAGTAGATGGAATCGTGCTCATGTCAGTCAGTGCCTCGGCCATGCCGATTGGAATTAAAAAAGCGTATGAGGCAAAGATCCCAATATTTTTGATTTTCGGTTACAATGAAGAACTCATGGATAAAATGGTAGGAACCGTCCAAGCTGATTGTAACCTGTCGGGAAGCATCATCGGAAAATGGGTAGCAGAAAACATCTCAGAAGGAGATATAGCCGTCATCATGGGGCTTCCCGGACGAGGAGACGCTGAATGCTACCGGGATGCTTTTATCAGAGAAGTAAAGAAGAATACGAAATTGAACGTTGTAGCTTCCGTCCCCGGTGACTGGAACCGCCAGAAAGCCTTTACTCAGATGGAAAACCTCATTACCGGTTATCCTAATCTCAAAGCCGTCTTTGTTCAGAATGAAGACATGGCCCTGGGTGCTATCAAAGCCCTGGAAGAAGCGGGAAAAGCCGATCAGGTAGCGATCGTCTCTCAAAACGGCGCCCCTTATGGATTAGAGTCCATTGCCGCTGGTGGAATTAAAGCTACAGTAGGATGGTCCTGCTCTCAGGAAGCACAACTTGCGGTTAGAATGCTGATTGAACACATTCGTGGGAAAGAAGTGCCGAAATTGACCATTACCCCCATGAAAGTTATCACCAAAGAAAACGTAAACGAAGCTGTTCCCTGGGAACCAACCATAGAATCGACTACCGCCACTCTTAACCTGGATCTCTCCAAGTTAAGACATGAATTTGCTATGGACGTTGGGTATTAAATAATACTGTATTTTAAATACTCTACCAGGAGATGGCTCAAGAAAATAGCATCTCCTGGTGATTTTACCTCAGTATATTTCAACATAAATACAATCTAAAATTTCCAAAATCAAGGAGAAGACCACCATGAAAATCGGCATCGACAGTTATTGTTATCACCGGTATTTTGGTGAGATATATGACTTTCAGGAAGATCCCAAAAAAAGAATCACGTTCGAAGATTTTATTCAGCGATCGATTGCATTGGGAGTGGATGGTGTTTCTCTGGAAACCTGTTTTTTCCCGGAAAATGAAAAAGATTTTTTAAATAGAATCAAAAATCTTTTGGATAAAAGTGATTTGGAACCAGTAGTCGCCTGGGGTCATCCCGATGGTTTCGAAGGTGGGAAAAAGCCTGAAGCGGTAGAAGACCTAAAAAAACATCTAAATAGCTGTCAAGTACTGAATGCTGATGTGATGCGTATCGTGGTTTCCAGCTTGTCTTTTCGTCATGAACCTCACGGTCCTCAAATCGAGCGAGTTTCAAAAATCCTAAAAGAAATTATGCCTCTAGTTGAAGATTACGGAATCAAACTGGCAATTGAAAACCACTTTGATTTCACCTCGGATGAAATATTGGAGATTCTCGATCGGGTTGGTTCCGACTCCCTGGGGGTAAATTTTGACACTGGTAATGCTCTCCGTATCGGTGAAAATCCAGTTGAAGCCGCTCGTAAACTCATTGATAAAATTTACGCCACTCATATCAAGGATGTTGCTCCTCTCTACGGGGGGAATCCCGCAGACTGGTACTTCTTTGCCAGTGTCCCTGCAGGAAAAGGAATCGTCGACATTCCCGCTTTGGCCCGAGTTTTCAAAGAAAATCGTTATCAAGGTGTCATGACCTTGGAGATTGATTATTTAAACCCAAAATTTGGCGATGAAGACCAGGCGGTCGCGGAAAGTATCGATTATTTAAAAGAAATCTTGAAATGACAGGTGAAAAAATGGTCCAAAACGGATTTTATCAGATTGATTACTCGAAACGTGACCTTCCGGAAATCGGGATCGGTATGTTGGGTTACGGTTTTATGGGACAAATCCATTCTAACGCTTTTATAAAAATCCCTTTTACTTTCTCTGATCCAGCTGCCTTCCCGGTATTGATCGCCATGTGCGGGCGCTACCAGAAAAAGGTGGAACGAATTGCGAGACGATTCGGATACCAAGGATATTATCTCGACTGGAAATTGCTGGTCAAAGACCGCCGGATTAATATCGTTGACAACTGTATGCCCGATGACCAGCATTTTGAGCCTTCTATAGAAGCCATGGAAAACGGAAAGCATGTCATCTGTGAAAAGCCCCTGACCTTGACCCTTGACGATGCTCGCCAGATGGTGATTAAAGCCCGAGATACTGAGGTTAAAACCATGTGTTGTTATAGTTATCGTTTTCTTCCTGCAGTTCGATTCACACGCCAGCTTATTGAGCAGGGGGTGCTGGGAAAGATCTATCAGTTTCGGGCAAAATATCTGCAACAACCAGGACACGATCCCAATGAGGTGGTCGAAAACGTCTGGTATGCCAAGGGAACCCGTTCCGGAACACTTTTAGGAATAGGATGCCACATCCTCGACATGGCACGCTTTTTGGTTGGGGACATTATCGTGGTCAGCGGTTTGAAAAAAACCTTCAATACCACGCGTGTTAACCGTTCTGGAAAAATCATACCAGTTTCTGCCGACGAGGGGACTATTGCTATTTTAGAATTTGAAAATGGCGCTATTGGAACTCTGGAATCTTCCGGAGTGAGTACCGGACGGAAAAACCAGCAGGGATGGGAGATCAACGGTTCCAAGGGGAGTGTGGTTTTTGACCTCGAAGACCTTAACCATCTCCAGGTCTTTTCAACTGATATCCCCATACCCGAAATCCAGGGTTTCAGTAATGTCTCGGTCACCGACCCCAATCATCCATTACAGGTGGCCTATCTCCCCTCCGGCCACAATCAGGGTTGGGAATATGGTCACGTCAACGCCCTTCATCATTTTATGGATTGTGTGGTCAATAACAAACCAGTGGAGCCTTTTGGCGCCACTTTCGAAGATGGTTATCGAGTGCAAGTGCTCATTGAGGCAATCAATCGTTCGTCAGCAAGTGGAAAGCGAGTGGAAATAAAAGACATCGGGTAAACCCCCTCTCGGATATAGGTTCGGTTAAAACTATCCCCCCTTCACGTATCAATTTTCCCCACTTTAGAAAAGGGGGGTCAGGGGGGATTTGAAAATAAGTGACATACCTTGGCATGTCACTATTATTAATTAATTGTGGGAAAAGGATGAGATTGCCACGACCTCAAAATGCGAGGTCTCGCAATGACAGACTTTTTCCATTGATTTCTCGTAATTCGTCACGGTATTTCCAAGATTAATTGATCCACCGGGGGCTGGGCAGGAGGAATCGAATGGAAATCAACAACACTTGTTGTATTGAGGTGAATAATCTCTGTAAAAGTTTCTCCGGAGTTCAAGTTTTGTCGAATCTTTGTTTCTCGCTTCGACCAGGCGAAGTCCGGGCATTAGTCGGAGAAAATGGAGCGGGGAAATCTACCTTTATTAAAATTCTCTCTGGGGCGTACGAGAGGGATAGTGGAGAAATACTGATCGATGGTCATCCGATTCGATTCCTCTCGCCCAAAATTGCTCATGATTTAGGAATTGTGACCATCTACCAGGAACGAAATCTGATTCCCTACTTGAGCATCGGCGAGAACCTGTTGATTGGCGACGAACCTCGGGGTCGTTGGGGAACAATGAAATGGAAAGAGTTGTTTGATAAGGCCAAGGACATTCTCCACAACTTAAATCTTAATTTAAATCCCCACCAGAAAGTTTACACCTTGGGAGCAGCCGAACAGCAAACGGTTGAAATCGCCAAAGCACTTTATAAAAAAGCCCAGGTGGTCATCATGGATGAACCCACTGCCAGTCTCACTCAAAGCGAAATCGACCACCTCTTCTTTCTCATCCACCAGTTGAAGCAAAAAGGAGTTGCGGTGATCTACATCTCCCACCGATTGGATGAAATCTTCAAAATCGCTGATTCGGTAACGGTGATCCGCGATGGTCAAAAAGTTGGAGATTTTGAAATGAGCGAACTGAATAAAGAAAAACTCATTCAACATATGATAGGGGAAAAAATCAAGCCAGTTCATATTGAAAGAAAAAATCCGGGAGAAGTTCTCCTTCAGGTGAAAGACTTAACCCGAAAGGGGAAATTCGACCAGATCAATCTCACTCTTCGCCGTCATGAAATCGTCGGCTTAGCCGGCGCGGTAGGCTCCGGTCGTTCCGATATTGCCCGGGCTATCGCTGGGATCGACCCCATCGATGAAGGTGAGATTTGGTATTGTCAAAAAAAACTTGAGCCAACCGATCTGGATCAATTCATCGAAGACGGGGTTTGCCTCATTCCCGAAGACCGCGATAGTGAAGGACTCATTTTCCCAATGAGCGTTGCAGGAAATATTACTGTGGCCAGCCTGGATAAAATCAGTCATGGGTTTCTCCTCAATTTGGTCAAGGAAAAACAAGTTACCCAGAAATATGTTCAATCCCTCGATATCCAGCTCCGCAGCTTGAATCAGAAAGTACAATATCTCAGCGGGGGTAACCGCCAAAAAGTGATGCTGGCCAAATGGCTATGTTCCGGCGTCGAAGTCTTTATCATGGATGAACCAACCCAGGGAGTCGATGTCGGTGCCCGTGAGGAAATTCATCAGATCATGAAGGAATTGGTTGATAATGGGAAGGCGATCTTGATGATTTCCTCTGATCTCGATGAGCTGATGAACATGAGCCACCGGATCTTTGTCCTCAACAAAGGACGAGTGACAGCTCACTTAATTACTTCCCAGACCACCCAGGAGGAGGTGCTTTCCTATGCCATTGGAAAGTCAGTCGAAGTCGATTAGAAAAGAAGGAAGCATTGCTCACGTCATCAATCCCCAGCAATGGGGAGTCCTATTGGTTCTCATCGGTCTGGTCATTATTATAGGCATATCATCACCAGTCTTTTTGTCAGCCCGTAACATTCGGAATGTCCTCCAGCAAGTCTCAACCCTGGGAGTGCTGTCCATGGGAATGACGGTTTTAATGATTTCCGGAGGAATCGATCTTTCGGTGGGCTCTGCCATGTCGGTAGTTGCGGTCATCGTTGGCAAGATGCTCAAAGACTGGGGATTTTCCGCCGATATCTCCATCCTGGTCGGTCTCGCCCTGGGTTTCGGCATCGGATATATGAACGGCGTGCTGGTCTCTCGAACCCGGGTTCACCCGTTTATTCTCACCCTGGGAACCATGACCGCACTCCAAGGAGTCGCTATCGTCATCACCGAGGGATATCCGATTACCGACCTGGGAGAACGTTTCGAAGTTCTGGGTGGAGGAACCATTCGAGGTATCCCAATCATAATCATTTTCTTTTTTATTGTCATGTTCTTCTGTTATTTCCTGCTTCAGCATACCCAGCTCGGGAGAAGAGCCTATGCGATCGGGGGCAACGAAAAAACTGCCTTTCTGGCTGGAATCAAAGTAAAGCGATATAAAGTGATATTCTATGCTTTCTGTGGGCTTCTCACTGGATTAGCCGCGCTCCTCCTCGCTTCCAGAATCAGCTCGGCAATCCCCACCATGGGGAGCGGCTTTGAACTTCAATCTATCGGAGCGGTAGTTATCGGCGGCACTCCACTTTCGGGAGGTCAGGGAAGTGTTTGGGGAACTCTGGTGGGAGTCCTCCTCCTCGGAGTCATCGCCAATGGATTGAACCTCCTCCACGTCGAAGCCAGCTGGCAGTATATCGTTACCGGGGCGATCATTGTAGTCGCGGTCATCATCCATGAGCATCGTTCGAAGTAACGATGTGGGTATCTTATCTTTTCCCTATCCGGGAAACACCCCAGCTTACCTTTTATTCATCACCCCTGAATGTTTTTATCAGGGGTCTGATAAAAATTGAAAAGGCTTAGATTCCCGACTAATACATTCGGGAATGACGGATGATAATAATAACCATCAGGGAAAACCAAATTTAGTTTGGTTCGTTACGTCCGTTGTTTTCATATTCATATGGTGCTGCAGAGCAGCATGGCGGTCAATCCTGGGAATACAGGGAGTCGCATAAAGGCACCCTCCCCGGCGCACGGTACCACCCCTCCGTTGGAGGAGAATTGGATAGAAATTCCCCCCTGAGTTCACCCAATAGGTTCAAATCGGCTAAAATCTCCCATACTCTTCCGCAGCTTCAGCCATGGCATTGAGATTTTCCACCGGGGTTCCTGGAGCCACGTTGTGTCCATCCATAATGATATAACCAGGGCAATCTTTCAGGATTTCAAGATTTTTCCGTACATCTTCTTTGACATCTTCTGGTTTCCCACTATGGAGCTTGACCGTATCAATGCCACCAATTAATATTACTTTCCCACCCATTATCTCTTTGATGAGATTTTTGTTGGTGAGGTAACTAAAACCATAGTAGATATCTATTCCCACTTCCTGTGCCCAATATTCAATCAGGTGATCAGCTTGTCCGCAATTATGGGCTATTACTTTTATACCCTGGTTGTGAAAATGATCTGCAAGTTTCTTTAAAGAAGGAAGAGCAAATTCTTTGAACTGTTTTGGTGATAATTGAGCAGTGCCATCATCACCAATAAAGGTAGTTCCTTCTAATAGGGAACTACAAAAAGCGACTTTTCCTTCTCCAAGTTTCCGGGTGGTATCCAGCCATTCAATAGCCTTATCGGTAATAATCGCTAACAACTCCTTCACCCAATCTGGCCGGTCATACAGATCCATGGCGAAATCATCGGCGCTCCGAAGGTCTCCTGCGATGACGGTGGGGCCGATGACCCCGCCTCCTCCCATGATGACGCATTCTACAGCCGGGATCACCCTGCCATCGGAAAAATGGATTTCATAGTCCTCAGCTCTCTTTTTCATCTCGTGATAGAAGGAAATCATTTTTCCATGGAGCCCGTTATTCACGTAATCAGCGGTACGGAGCTGATTCAAGTCATCATTTCTTTGTAATAAATGGGGTCGAGCTACCCAGGGAGAATCGTCTTCCGGATACACTATCTCGGCTCCAAAGGGTTCAACGTCTTCTACCCACATAAAGTCAGGATAACAAACGATTCTATGATAATCCGATTTGACGTTTTCCATGATCCATTTGGCTCCCAAAAGCTGGGCTTCCAACATAATTCCGGGATCGTTGAGATAATCTTGGAATCGATTTTTAAAACCGATCCGGGGTAACCAATACCTTGATCCAATATAATGTAAAACCGGAACCTGGTCGGGTTGTTGAAAATTCCAAGCCTTTGTCCAGCGGGCTTCTCTTTTGAGTATTTCCTCATAGGTAAAATGAATGTCAATTCTTTTCATCATTTCCTCCTTATTGTCAAATCTGATTACATCTTGAGACCACTCGTAACTGACAAACCTTTTACGATCTGCTTCTGAGCCAGAGCAAATAAAACGATGATTGGTAGGACTGAAACCGAAGCCCCGGTAATCAATAAGTCATATCTTTTCCCCTGTTGTTGAGCCAATGCGGCAACCCCCAGAGGCAAAGTCCGCATCAACGGTTGCGAGGTTACCATAAGTGGCCACCAGAGCTGATTCCAGGTCATTAAAAAGTTATAGATGGCAACCCCTCCCAGGGCAGCGCTGGTGAGGGGTAATATGATTCGACCATAAATCCAGAATTCAGACGCACCATCCAATCGAGCCGCTTCCATGTAGTCATTGGGAATATCTTCCATGAATTGCTTCATTAAAAACATACCAAAAGGACTGAGGCAAAAGGGTAAAATAAGCCCTATATAACTATTGGTTAAACCAATTTTTGCGACGAGAAGATACATGGGAATGACCAGGGTCGCAAAGGGAATCATAAAACCACTCATTAAGAGGAAAAAGAAGAAGTTTTTGTATTTAAAGTTAAATTTGGCGAACACATACCCGAGCATGGAACTGGAAAACATGGATATTATAGTAATTCCGACCGAAACAATAATGCTATTCAAAAAATATCTTTCAAATGGAAGTCTTTGAAATAAGGTTTGATAATTTTTCAAGGTGAAAGTATGCGGAAAAAAAGTGGGCGGCATCTTCACGATTTCTGTTCCCGGTTTAAAAGAGGAAAGGATCATCCAGATAAAAGGGATGATCATGATTATCGATACAATGATGGCAATTATGTGAGATTTGGTTTGTTCACGGATTTCATTTTTTCTTTTTGAAGACATCTCAATCCCCCCGCCTAATATTCCCATTCCGGTTTAAGAATTTTGAGTTGTAAAAGGGTTAGTACTCCAATAATGATGAACAGAATGATGGCAACCGCCGAGGCAATACCGGTTTGGGAACGAATCATCCCATCGTTATACACTTGAAGAGCCATGGTATAACTACTGTACCCTGGACCCCCCGATGAACCTCCAGTCCCACCGCCGGATAAAGTCATAACAAAAACCAGGTCGAAAGCCTGAAAAGCCGAAATAGCAGTAATGGCGGTAATAAAGAGGAACACCCGTCTGGCTAAAGGAAAAATAATCTTCCAGAAAATTAAAAATGGACTGGCTCCGTCAATTTGAGCTGCCTCATAAAAAACATCAGGGATGGTATTTAATCCGGTTAAAAAAATCAGGGTCGAAAAGCCTAAAGCCTGCCAGATTTCAGTAAAAATAACACAATAAATCGCCTGCTGGGGGCTGTTGAGAAATCCCTGTTTGGATATTCCAATTTTACTAAGCAATACATTAAATAATCCAAATTGAGGTTGATAGAGGTAGGTAAAAAACAAACCAATTGCTACTGCCGAACAGAGCGAAGGTAAAAAAATGGAAAACATATAACCTCGGCCACCATACTTGATAGCAAAAAGAACTTTTGCCAACAAAACTCCGATAAAAACCACCATTCCGGTTTTAAGCAGGGCATAAAGCATGGTGTTCCGTAAAGCAGTAATAAAACGTGGATCTTTAAAAATATCAAAATAATTTTTTAATCCTACAAATTTGCTTGAAGCTGGATTTTGAACAAACCAGAGAAAAAAGCTGCTCACCACTGAATAGCCAAAAGGATAAGCCACAAACAAAATAAACCAAAATAATGCTGGGATTAAAACCAACCAGGGAAAATAGCGTGTGGCAAATCCAAGTCGCATTATCAAAAACCTCCTTCATGCATAAAAACTAAAAAAACGTTTATTGTGAGCCGTGAGGAGCAATAATATCATATTCCCACCTCACGGCTCACAAGTGAATCAATCTTACTTAATGGTTAAATCTTCAGGTAACCCATCCCAATAGATAATCGTGTTTGGAACATTGGGATACTTGGTCTTCATAGTGGCGACCTGTTGGTTGGAATTGGTTTCCATCTGTTCGAGAGCCTGATCGACGGTTAATTGACCATGAATCATGGCATCGATGCTTGGCCACCAGATGTTATAGAGCAGGGTATCCTGTTCCGGGAACGGACCCCAATACCGGAAATTGCCTTCTTTCATCGCTCCGATAACTGGCTCGAGATAGGCGCCTTTCCCAGTTTTAAAGTAGTCGCTTTCCCAGAGAGAACGCGGAATCGGTAGTCCTGGATTTTCCTCAAGGAAAACCAATTGTCCTTCAGCACTGGCTAAGTATTGCAGGTATTTGACTGCAGCGGCTTTCTTCTCACCGGCTACATAGGAGGGCATCAGCAAGTCCCAGGTATCGGTATGGCTGAATAACGGCTTCTTCCCTTTCACAAAGGCTGGTTTCATGATGAAATCAAAATTCATATCTGGATAGGTGATTTTGGAGAAGGGAAGAAATTCCGGCCACATGAAGGCCATGGAGGCTAAATTCTGAACCAGGGCATCCATGGTGGTGGGCATGGTGGTGCTATCCACCTTGTGGGTAAAGAAAATGTCATAGAAAAACTGGAGAGCGTTTTTCGCTTCCGGGGTTTTAAAGGTAAATACTTGCTTATCGTTGTCCCAGAATTTTCCACCCTGATCGGCGATATAGCTCAGGAAATAGGTGGGATCATTACTCTCCTGGAAGCTTAAACCGGCTCGAACCAGGTTACCACTATCGTCATACTGTGCCAGTTTCTTCGCGTAATCGATCAACTGGTCAGTATCGGCAAAGGCTTTTTCGACTGCCAAACCGGCTTCTTTCAGATGATCAACATTTACCAGAATACCGGTATCTCCGGGAGGATCGGGAATTCCAACCGCCCAGATTTGATCGTTCAGGTTGCATTGTAAATAATATTCCGGTGACAGATTTTGCTTGACCCAGTCAACCGAAGGAAATACATCGGGGGTCAGGGGTTGAATTGACCCGGGAACAGCCCACTCCAGGATTTGTGGTCCAACTCCCGAAAAGAGTTCAGCTCCATTCCCCGCCGCCAGTGCCGCTCTCATCTTTGCGCCTAATTCAGCCTGGCCGGGCTGAGGTTCAAGGTTGACTTCTATATCGGGGTTCTGTTCCATAAATGCCTTGGTGACAGCAGTATAACCGTTCACGTGTGGATCAAATGACAGACACCAGATGGTGATCTGAGTTTTTCCCAGTACAATCGAACTCGCAAAAAGTGTGATGAGAAGAACAGCCAATATGATCAATCGGTTTAATTTCATGAATTATCCTCCTCCTGAATATAAAACCTACCAAATGTCGATAGTGCCTCACAATGATAACAATCCGACCTTTCATTCCTTATATCAATACCTCTACCACCTCCCTTGAATAAAAATTATGAAAATAAACTGCAACAGAAAAACGTTTTCATCCTGAGCCCTCATTTTCTAAGGGCGTGATGATCATTTCTCTTGTCTCACGTCGCAGATTAACTAAAAAGAATTACCGTGATTGGTTTCTATAAAAACATTGCACTGTATTTATCTACCGCAAAATGCATGGTAATAGCGTTTTCTACCGGAATATCCATATCGAGCAGATTGCAAGTGGCTACCACCAGACCATTTTTCTTCCCGACTTTCTCCACCAGATTTTTCACCGCCTGGTCGACATCATAGGGTGAACCAAAGGGTAGGAGCTCACTGATATCAATATTCCCGATGAGGCACAGCCGGTTACCGCATTTTTCCTTAATCTGGTAAATATCGTTCCCTGCCGTCGGTTGAAGCGAATGGAGGCCATCAATTTCACAATTAAGCAGCATGTCCAGGGTGGAATTCTGATTTCCGCAACCGTGGAGAACCACTGGCTTCCCCAAGTCGTGGATTTTTCTGACCACATCTTTCATGAAAGAAAAATCCAATTCCCAGAGATCTTTGGGAGAGATAAATGGGCCAGTATTATATGCAAAATCATTGGAGAGCCAAACGCAATCAGCCCCCTCCTGTATGACTCGCTTTGCCAGGTTGTATACATGGTCAAAAAAGCGAGCAGTAAAATCGAGCAATTCATTCCGGTGTTCATAAAGATAAAACATATAATTATCAAAACCCATGAACTGGTTGATCTTAAAAAACCCGGTTTCAATTTGGACGACGACAAAAAAATCGGAGTAATTGACCCATTTGTGAAGATTATCATATTTAAAATGATCGACAGTCGGGAATTCATAGGTCTTCATGTCTTCCGGCTTCTCAATCGGCTTTTTTAAAACTTCATAGGTAAATGGGGTGGAAATGGCTTCCATACCCCAAACATCTCGATATATCGGATAACCTTCTTTCGATTCGTCTATTTTGACCCATGGCTCCCTTGGAAAAACATGAATAAAGTCAAATCCTAAAAATTCGCGGGCTTTTTTATGACAGTCAAACTGATAGTCGCTAAGTTCCTCAGTCATCCATCTGACTAAAGCATTTTCTTCAGCATTTGGCATCTTGACTTTCAGAATCTTTTGAATCAACACGTCGTGCAGCATTTGTTCACCGTGAGGTATTCTATCTACTGGCTGACAGTATAAAGCTGCCAACATTCTTTCCTTATGGGTCATATCTTCCAATCCCCCTTATAAAGACAAATTGAGTTTTTAAGTGAAAATACCTTTCCACCCGTCTCAAAAGTGCAATATATCGTTTTTAGAATGTATCTTTTTATGAAAATACTATGAAATGTAAAAGGTAATAGTTTACAACATATTGATCTTCAACATTTCCTGAACTTCTCCCTTTGGATAAAGGGAGATCGAGAGGGATTCGAGCTTTTCGTCTTTTATTTTTTCCCATCCTTACACTTTTTACATTTCACGTTTTACCTTTTACCGAATTTTTCAAATCCCCCCTGACCCCCCTTTTCTAAAGTGGGGGAAAGGATTTCCATCCTCTCATGGTGCTGCGAGCAGCATGGCGGTCTGTCCTGTAAAATCGGTTTCGAGTTTGATAAATCAAAGCCTTACAAATATCATTATGAGTGTAGGGACGCAAATTATAATTTGCTCCCCTGAGATTTCATTCCTCAGATGGTACTGCCAAGCAACATTGCGGTCTATCATCACCTTGTCGATTGTCGAACCACGATTTCAGTATTGACCATTTCATGCCAGCTATCGTTTGGTTGTGATCCCTGAACCGGGGTAATTTGGCGGGATAACATATTGACGCTTCTTACCGCTAATTCTTCAATAGGAATATGAACCGTCGTAAATGGAACTCCAGCAACGGGAGCAAACGATATATCATCGAACCCGGCAACACCGATTTCATCGGGAACCTTGATTTTTAATTCCCTCAGTGCTTTTAAAACTCCAAAAGCCATATAGTCATTGACACAGAGAATAACATCATAAAGATTTCGATTGTTTATAATAATTTTAAGGGTGTTTTCATAACCGCCTTCAATGTCAGGATGGGTTTCAACGATATCAGATTCCCAAACTGGGTAACCAATTTCCATCATCGCTTTCTGGAACCCATCGATCCTTCGTTTAAAGGTAGTTGCCGTCTTCATTCCCGAGAGAAAGAGAAACCGTTTATAACCGCGGCCTATTAAGTATTGGGTCAGATCGTAGCTTCCCTTATCTAAGCCGACATCTACCACTGGTAGCGATACGCCTTCGATTCTTCCCCCGACCAATACCGTTGGGATTTTTCGTTTAATCAGCTCATAAAAGGTGGAGAGGTTAAAATTAACGATATCTGCGGTGTGAATCAACACCCCGTCAACTTTCTGAGAAATAAAATCCTTGAGAACTTCCTCTTCAAGACCGGCATCGCCTTCAGTGATGCCGAGATTCATGCGATAGCCCTTTTTGCGGAGTTCTTTTTTGATATAGTGGGTAAGCGTGGCATGATAGGGATTGACAATTTCCGCCATTAAAATCCCGATTATTCCAGTTTTTTTGGCAGTTAAACTTTTGGCTAAACTATTGGGAATATATCCGAGCACTTGAGCAGCTCGCAAAACTTTCTGACGAGTTTTAGCGCTCACTCTTTTCTTATTATTTAAGGCGATCGAAGCCGTGGAAGGAGCAACCCCAGCCAATCGAGCAACATCTCGTATAGTTGTCATTGTTTCACCTGTCGAATCGTTTTGACAAATATATTTTAAACAAATATATGATAGACTGTCAATAAT
>CAYSWT010000027.1:0-1083 GCA_964434845.1 uncultured Atribacterota bacterium
CATCTCCCCCAACAGAAACCCCCTGTCCAAATCCTATGGCGAGCTTCACCATTCAAATCTCTTCGGAAAACCCCCTTCAGGTTGAATTTAACGGTAGTGGATCAACACCCGGTTCTGGTGCAACAATACAAGAGTATTTTTGGAATTTTGGCGATGGTACCAGCCAGCAGTCTGAACAACCAACCATTACTCATAATTATGCTCATTATGGACGTTTTTCGGTCTCGCTTACTGTTACCAATAGCTGTAATCAAAGCCATACTTCTGATGTGCTTTTACTCAATCTAACTTGTCCCAATCCCCAACTTACTGGATTGATACTCGACCATGGCTATCTCCAACCACATTTCGATCCCGAAATAAAATTGTATGAAGTGAATGTTGGGTATGAAACTGAGACCATCACCATTACTCCAACTGCCAATTGTCCTGAATTAGCGATTGAGATCTCTGAGAACTCAATTATCAGCGGGATTCCCTCTGCTCCCATTCCTCTGGAGGTTGGAACCAATTCCATTCATGTTTTTACTCAATCAACGGATGGAGAAAAATTGCATGACTACCAAATCATCGTCCGACGCTCGGCACCAACCGACACAAACCTTATGTTTAGCGATTTATCCGTCGATCCCAATCCTTTTTCGCCGGCATGGAGCCCTGATAAGAAAGATATCACCAAAATTGGGGGGAAACTGTATCGAGAAATCCCTTTGATTTTTCGTTTTTATTCAGAAGGAGAACTCGTTGATAAAATATTACCAAAAGATATTAACCGATATCAGGGAGCCAATATTGCACATATGTCTTTTGATCGTTCTCAGTGGAATGGGTTCTGCAATGGTGCTCTCCCTTCTCAAGTTTACGATATCGAAGTATCCACCCCCGTTCAGCTGATCCGACAAACTGGAACGCTTGGTCAAGAACAAAAAGCCATTATCTTCCAACCTCAAGCCTTAATTGTTGATAATAATAACTTGATAATAGCCAGTGAGGGTTGCCCCTTGCAACTCCTGAGTCCAACCGGGGATTTTATTCGGTTCCTGGGAAAAGAAAAATTTATCACTGCATTAGCGCTATCCCCCC
>CAYSWT010000027.1:1183-4759 GCA_964434845.1 uncultured Atribacterota bacterium
TTTATTCGGTTCCTGGGAAAAGAAAAATTTATCACTGCATTAGCGCTATCCCCCCATGGAGATATTATCGGAATCAACACGAATCATCTCTTTAAAATTGATCCTGACCAACGGTCGGAAATGACCCTCTGTTACTTTCAAGATCTTGGAATAAATATCGACTATCAGGATAAATTAACAGTAAACAGCAATGGAGAAATATTCATCAGTTGTCGAGATAGAGGGAGTATTGTGGTCTTTTCCGACAATGGCAACTTTCTCCGAGAAATACCAGTTATTGAAAGCCAGTCATTTCATAAAGAGATATATGATATCACTTTTGGACCAGATGAACGTCTCTATGTTACCCTAATGGAATTTCAAAAAGGCATGCCAGTGGGAATGATTAAGATTTTCTCGCCGGATGGCGTTCTCATCCAAACTATTACCAACATCTACGGTGGAGGTCCTATTCCACTCCCAGCTTTGGGAGAAATAGGGGTTTTCTCTGATGGTTCAATCTTGATCGCAACATCTCAATTTTTCCATCCCCTTCAATTTTCAAAGGAAAAAGTTTCTTCCTCCTTTTCTCTTTTTTGCAAGCTCTCTCCCCAGGGTGAGGTTCTTAGCACTTGGGGATTACCGGGAGACTATAGTCATATTGGTTCTCTGATTATTAAGGATGATATCTGCTATGTCGCCGACCAGCAGGGTTTTCATCGAATAGTCACCATGGATCAAGACGGCCACATTCTCTCCGAAATTGTGACTCCACCTGATACCTACCTTAATCCCGTCGGAATGGCTCGTCTTGACCAAAATCGTTTGGTCGTTTTAGATAATGCCTTAGAACGATGTGTGATCATAAACAATGATGGAACAATCGAACAGGTCATTCCGATATGGGCTTATTTCAACACATCACAACAAGTGAAGGGAGTTTATGTTGGTCCGGATGGTGATATATATCTACCAGGAATGAAGCAAGTAGCCCTATTCTCTTCCTCGGGCGTTTTCAAAAAAATAATTCCTTTAGACTTAAAACAAGAAACCCCAACGGGTGGCTGGGGAGGTTTGTTGATTGATCAAGAGGGGAATATGATATTCTCCGAAGGTTACCCGGGGAAGATCTGGATCTTTGACCCTCAAGGTCAAGTGGTAAAAACCGTTTCCCTGGAAGTGGATTCGACAACTCATGAGAAAACCGCCAATGAATCCCACCACTGGGCAGAAAAACCAGGATTTTTTGGTCCTCCTGTCTTTACTCCTGAAGATGGTATCTATGTTCAGGCCATGCATCAAAACCAAAAAGGAGATTTCATACCAGCATTTTGTGAATTGGATCTGAAAACCGATAAGGTACGCCTGATTATTCCTCGAAATCTGGAAGATGAAAAGAATGGGGTTATCCCTCGGATGAATTACTCTATCGAAGACGATCTTAAAGCACCTTTTGCCGTTGGCAAAGACTTTTTTTATAAGGTTTATTATCAGTCGGTAGTTGCCTATGATCGAGCGGGGAACTTTCAATGGTCATTGGGACAAGAACCTGGCTGGTCTTTTATGATTCCCGGGCTTCTGGCACAGGAAAACGAACTTGAAATAATGGAATTTGACTGGTTTCCTTTCCAGCCCAGACCGATCCGCATCGAAAAATGGTCCATCGGTCAAGAATTAATTTTGGCTCGCGGTCAAGTCGAAATCGATAATATTCCTCCCAAAGTATTCATCCTCTCATCGGGAATGGCTACTGTAACCCAAGACCAATTTACTCTCAAAGGACATATCGAAGAGAAAAACTTTGATCATTATGGAGTTTGGTATCGAAAAGCTGGTAGCGAGCGAGGATGGAATCAAGTCAATTTAGCCTCGCCTCATTTCAATGAAAAACAAATCCCTCAAGATGATGTTTTAGCAAGCTGGCATCTCTCCAGTGATTATCGGGACGCGGGTGTGGAAGTCAGGGTTGTAGCCTGGGACACTGCCGGAAATTCCAGTGAATCAATCGTACAGGTTGCCTTTGATGATGATGGTGACGGAATCAGCAACAGTGAAGAGTTAGCCTTGGGAACCAATCCTCGACAATTTTCCCATATTGAAATTCAGACCGATCTCCAAACCCTAGTCACTCCTTACTTTTTTGCTGATGCCCAACACGAGCTCCATTTCTACGTCGTCGACGTAACGAATCCGGAGAAACCTCGGCCTCTTCCTGATGCCCTCCTACACATTTCTTTTGACGCCGGCACCTATTCTCAATCTCAAAACACCGTTTTGTGGCAAAGCCCTGATGTTGTCTCTCAATCGGTAACAGTGCGCTGCGCCCTCCCTCGTAGCGACCAAATTGTGATTGACAACCATGGAGTAAACAACCTCTTGGAGGCTGAATTCAATCTTTTAGTCATGAAAGATGAAGATCAAGACTGGATGCCTGATATCCGTGAAATACTGGCCGAAAACGACGATTTCAGTTCCACCTTTCTGAACAATTTCGATTCCGATGGAGATGGGGTCATCGATGGGAAGGATCTGGCACCGCGTACGAACTATCAGGAATGTTGGTATAAAATGTATTATCCCACTATGTTAGGGAAATCTCTTCCCCTCTGCTTTTACGGAATCGGTGGTCCAGGAAGCCATACTGTCCGATATTATTTCGTAGAAGATAAAAACCGTCAAAAACAAACAGTTTGGCATGAATTGGGAAGGGAAGGAATCATCGAAAGCGAAGTCACGTCAGCTCAGCACAATAAAGAGCTTGCCAACTCTATGTTGTTTCCCGGCCAAACCGGCGAAATTGATATTTTTCACCTATCTCCTCTTTCTCAACAAATCCAGCTTTTCTCCCAAAGCCAGAATCAATTTGATACCCCATCTTGGGATTCAATTAAAAACCAGCTTCAAGATGATTTGAACAATTTAATCGACATTGAAATTCCCCAGCTCCCATTTGACAACCAAACCCAATTTCACCCCATGCCTCCTTCTTCAGGCAAAATCGAACCAAGCCCACCACCCTTTGCCATTACTTCCTTTGAGGGGGGCACTCTTCAACCGAATTGTAAGGATGAATTTTTAGGAATGTACGAATTCGCCATCAAAAAAAATCAAGAATATGTTGATTTTTATTATTATTCCAATACTGCTGTTGGAGTTGGCTTGGTCAATAATGTTAAATCCATTGATGTATGTTCTTTTACCGAAACCGGGATTCACCGTGGATATATGGTGGTCGAAGTTCCAGGAAGCGATGATTTTCTCGACCGAACCCTGACCTTTCAATGGCGAATTGAAGAAGACGCTGACCAGACCAAGCTCCCTTCTTCTCCGGGAGATGGGTTTACCCAACTCGCCTGGTTGGTAGAAATCTATCATTCCGATCAGGTTATTCACTTTCCAGGAAGTGACCTTCAAGTAACCCTGCCCTTATCTTCTTCGAGTTCGAGTCCAAGTCCAAAACCTGGACCAATCCTTCCCTGGAATAAAGTTCTCTATACCGATCAGGTCCTGGCTCAGCCTCAGGGTAATCACCTTTACTATGCTTCAGTCAAATTGCCAGGTGAACGATTAACTCCTGGAAATTCATTGTTTATTAAA
>CAYSWT010000027.1:4859-20227 GCA_964434845.1 uncultured Atribacterota bacterium
ATAAACGGAGTCAATTATACAATACGATGCATCAATACCATCGGAATGCGTAACCAATGGAAAAGAGGAGGATTAGAGCCTCAACTTCAAAGTTTGATCCATGGAAGTTCGCTGGATGAGGTAGATGTTATTTGTCTTGTCGCTCCAAACCAATACGAGCTTGCTCTTCTTTCCAAAAATCTCCCTTGGAATTCACCTGGTCAGTGGTGGGTAGAAGGAGAAAGCATCACCGGAGAAAGATCTTCTTTTTTGATTCCTGAAAATGTATATGAGGGCGCAGCTCCTCAATCTGATGTATCAGCGGATCATCTCCTTGAAGACCTAAAGAAAGTGAAAAACGTGGTTTCAGCTGGAATAAAAATTTATAGTTCTTTGCAAAAAATTGTTAGCGGTCAACCCATCAAAGACAAAGTTGATACTTCTTGGTTTGATTTCGGAGATGAAGCAATATCCAATATTGAACCTCTCCAAACTCTTTTAGCTCAAAAAACTTCCACGGGTTCTATTCTTATTAAAGAAAGCACAACCCAAACCCAAACTCTTCAACAGGCAACTTTGAAACGAGTTAAGGAAAAAACCGAGATTATCCAGGAAACTGAAATCAATCAATCTTCACTCCTCAATCAAATGCAACATTCTCTCCAATTCAAAGCTTTCCTCTCCGGAGCGAAAATTGGCACTATTCTTATCAGCAGTGGAAGTCAAATATATGCCTGTTCTTCTCAAGATGATTGGGTGGGAGTCGGTGTTTATACCTTGAAGGGAGGCCTAGAATTATCGAGCGAAGTCTTTAAATTAGTAGGAATTGCAGCTCATACCCGGCTTGGAGCGTATTTACCTTCTTATCTGGTTATGCCAGAAAAAAGCTTCTGGGTTAAAGGTATACCAATTAAAAGCATAAGGGGATCTCTTAATGTGGTCGGGATTGTCACCGGTACTATTGAAACGGGATATAATCTCTACCTTTACACCAAAGCTGACGATGTACTTACTAAAAAAGAAGCTGCTCGCAATACCTGTGCTACTGCTATCGATGCTGGTATTTGTGCTGTTGAACCTCTTGGTGGGTTAGTGATGGGTTTCTGGGTCATTGGTTCGGAGGTTATCCATTTTACTTTAAAACTCTTTGATGTCGAAGTCTCTCCCTATATTAAAAAGGTAACGAGCACCCCCGGTCAATTCCTGACCTATACTCTAGTAAAGATAGACCCTAAATCGGTTCCTTTCGACAAAGCAGTTGATGCCTGTACCAAAGCCCAACAAGATGCAATAAAAAACTGCAAGAAATATAATAGTGATCCCAACCGTGAATATATTTATATCTTTGTCCCGCCATCTTAAGACAATGGGATTGTTCAGGAGAATAAAATAACACCCCTCAACCGGTGGAGTGTTCTTCACATTAGATGCCCCTTTAATCATTTCATGTTTCAAATATCGAAGGCATCACTTAGACTAAGGGTAATTTGTTCTACTCCTCGTCTTTCGGTTCACACCAACTGGCACCGGAAGAGTTCAGCAAAAAGATCGCTCCTTTCCATCAATTCTTGATACGTCCCAATATCAACTAATTGACCCTTGTCCATCAATAGAATACGGTCACACTGCTCGATCGCACTTAATCGGTGAGCAATGACTATCCGGGTGGCTTTAAGATGTTTCAGGTTTTCAATGACAATTTTCTGGGTCTGATTATCCAGAGAGCTGGTTGCTTCATCAAAAATAAGTATTTTTGGTTTACTAACAAGCGCTCGTTCAATAAGGATTAGTTGTCGTTGACCCATTGATAAAGTACTTGCATTCTCACCTACCAATGTGAAAAGACCCATCGGCATTTCCTCAATGTCTTAATAGTAGTTTACCATTTTAGCAGCCTCAATCGCATCATCAATGGTCAGCTTGGGATTGTTTCCAATAATATTACTGAGAATATCCCCAGTCATGAGCTGACCATTTTACATCACCACACCCAATTGTCTCCGAATCGCCAGAATATCCAAACTTTCCAGATCACGATTATCATAAAAAATCTTCCTGTATTCTGGTTTTTCAAACCCTATCAGAATTCGGATAAGTGTAGATTTTCCGCTTCCTGAAGCCCCTACCAATCCAATGTATTCGCCTTCCTTTACTTGAAAGGAAATATCTCTGAGAACAAGGTTTCCCTCAGGATGATATCGAAAGGATACATGGCTCACCTCAATCGCTCCAGTAAGTTCACCAGGGTCCTCTCTTCTCATGCTATACTCGGAAAGTGTTTCAAAAATAGGTTTTGACCGCTCAAAGAGGGGAATAGTTACCAAAGAACTCAGAAAAGCTTCTGATAACGATATAAGTCCTTCATTGAGGGCAAGAAAAGACACCTGAAAAGTGATAAAAGTACCGGCACTCAAAACAATATTCTTGGAGTGAAGAACCAAATAGTAGATAACCATTGAAATGACTATTGGATAAAAAGAATTGAAAGTTATTAAATTGCTCAGATTGGAATCATCATAGGATAGCTCCTTTTGCAGACTGAATTGCTTTGACCACTGGAAAAATGCATGTTTTTCTGCTCCGGCAACTCGAAGCTTACTAATACCAGATATGAGCTGAAAAACTACACCGATAATCCGGTTGTGAGTATCAATAATAACTTAGTGCCAGACACCTAAACTTGATTTTGAATTATTTTGGATGGCAGTGCCAGCAGATGAAATCATCAACTGACACTTCGATGTCTTTCAATATTTTACTGGTTATCCCACGACCGAGCTCTTCACCGCGATGATCGGGGATGGTCGCAGTTCTTCCATCCGGGTGACGAAAAAATTTATGGCTCCCTTTTTGGCGAACCAGAACAAACCCTAAAAAATTTAGAAATCGTATCATCTCTTGAGCTGTGACTGAGGGCATGCGTGTCATGTATTGCCTCAACTACCGATTTGGATTTGTTGAATGCCAATAAATTCAAGTGGAGCAGGCTCTTCCTCTTCAAGACAAAGCGCAATGACTTCTCTTATCCTGGGATAGAGTTCCTCCAGCGTTTTTGCCTGGGTATAGCAACTTTTTAAGGCTGGAACAGTAGCCACAAAATATCCATCTTCATCCTGTTCAATCAGAACCGTCAATTTTATTGGGTATTTATCTGGTTGGCTTGACACGATATCCTCCTCTTTTTTTATTCGATAATATTATATCCCATTCCACCTTCCCCTTGTTTCCAATCCGAACCCGAATACTTACCCTGTATGTAAATACAGAAATTCCCGAAAAATATATTCCATTATCCTGATGAACAGCCACTTTTTTCTACCCCAAATCATCATGGACTGAAATAGGATGTCTACCGGTTATTGGTAGTCCGCTACCACAATACGCATTTCCTGTGCCTGGCTGGCTTCATCAAGGATCATTCGGATTTCTGATTGACTAATATGGGTTTAAAATTGCCATCCCCTATTTTTGACAGGCCACTTGACCCACAAACAACCAAGAAACTCCTTATTACCCCGTTCGCTTAAAAAACACGCTCAATAATATTCCCGAGACAATTAATGCAGCCCAATCGATCGTGATGACAGCAACCTCATATCGGTACTCCAGTTTATATCCGTAGAACAGAGAGAGAAAGATGAGTGATCCAATTGCCAGGACTGAACTGGTGATAAAAATAATACCTATAAAACGTTCAAGCCTCTCTCACCTATTAAATACAGCAGCGACAAACAGAAAGGCAACACCCATCATCAAGTACCCAATATCTTCTAAAGCAATGAAAACCCCATGTGGATTGTATTGCGAGAAAAGCGAGAGACCTTCGAGTTCGCCCAATAGGAGACTGGGTTGTACGACCGCAAGCTGAATACGTGAATAAAGGTGCCTGGCACTAAGTTATTAAGTTAATCATCTTGAAGGCCAGAAAATGATATTATAATTTACGTGGATTAGTTATAAAGGAATATGCAAAGAGCGTCATATCATCTAAAATGATTTATCTAAGCGGATTTATATTCCAAACTAATTTAAAACAGAAAAAAACGCACTAACAAGTCGCTGGAGCACGACTGGTGTCGCCCGGTAAAGTTACTTCATAGGCATTTGTCAGTTAGAATTGTTCAGGAGGGTTCCTGAGAAGTTGAGCAACTCTTGTGTTACCAGCAACTCAATCCCGACGTTAGGCCTTAAGAGGTGAGCTTATGATAAAAATCGATCTCAAAAAAGAGCTGAAGCACCTGTACCAGCCATCAGCAAAAGAGGTGGTTCAGGTTGATGTGCCACCCATGAATTACTTGATGGGAGATGGCGAAGGGGACCCTAACAACTCTCGGGTATTTTCCGATGCAGTTGAGGCATTGTTTGCGGTTTCGTATGCCGTCAAGTTCATGATCAAGAAGGGTTTTTTGGGGATTGACTACGGAGTCATGCCACTGGAAGGGTTATGGTGGGCAGAGGATATGTCCACATTCTCGATCGACGATAAGTCCAATTGGAAGTGGACGCTTATGATTATGCAGCCAGATTTCGTTACGAAAGAAATGATCGACAGCGCTATTTCGGAAGTGAGAAAAAAGAAAAACCTTGCTGCGATCTCGAGAGTACGTTTCGAGGCTCTGTCAGAGGGGAAATGTGCACAAATTCTTCATATAGGACCATTCTCAGAAGAAGGACCAACCATAGAAAAAGTGCATCAGTTTATTAAGTCCAAAGGTAAGCAAATTGGAAAGCATCACGAAATCTACTTAAGCGATATCAGGAAAGCCGATCCGGCAAAATGGAAAACCATCATCAGGCAGCCCATGCAATAATGGCAAAGATGGCGAACTCGGCACTCCACCCGGCGGCTTACATCCGCCGGTGAACTTGGTTGTTTGGCGGTTGGTTTGCGATCGAGCCATTGAAGTAGGGTATTTCAGGAAAATACTAAAGTGTACCCCCTTATCAAGACAAAATTTAATGAAATTTAAAAAGAAGTTGGAAGTTTGGAGTAAAAAATGAAAACGAAAGAGATCAGGAAACAATGTATTATAGATGACCATGGAGAGTATCAAATAACTTAGTGCCAGGCACCTAAACTGTACTCACCGACAAGCATGATCGTCAGCCGCATCTCCGTGTTTCCACTTCTGTCTTTTACCCATCAGTCTTTCCGTCATCCTAAGCCCTCGCCTTTCGAGGGCATGAGGATCTCATTCTTTATTCTATGCTTTTTTGGACTTCTCCCTTTGGATAAAGGTAGATAGTAGAGGAATTCGATTCTTTAAAGAACAGCCTACGGCGTAAGAATTAAAAAAAATTAATAACAACAAAAACCTACAGGATAGACCGCCATGCTGCTTTGCAGCACCATAGGAAAATGGAAATATCAAATTGTTGAGGTGTTGAGGTGTTGAGGCGTTGAGTTGGAAAAAAGCTGAGAATGGGAAAAAGTGAAGATGAAAGTGATTTATTAAGGTGTTTTCATTCCCACACTTCCACAGTTCCTCAATTCCACAGCTCTTTTCGATTCACAACTCACTGCATTTCCAGGATAGACCGCTACTTTTCCATTTCTAAAAGGTAAATTCAAATAACCTTGGCGGCTTATCCTTCAAATCTCCCTTCATCCCCCTTTGCTAAAGGGGGATTTATTTTGTTAGATTTTCACAAGGTGCTGCAATGCGACATGGTGGTCTCTCCTTACGGTTTTTATTCTTGCGTTGAGAGCTCAGATTCTAACTGCTTAAAACGATCAATCCATTCCTCCAACCGATTGAGTTGGATGAGAATCCCTTGATAGGCTTCATGAAACTCCTGATCAGTGAGACTTTTCCGCTTGAGGGCATCACTCAAGATGTTCCGTATTGATTGGATCATCTCCTCGACCCGTTCCTCGAAAGTATAACGAAAGGAGAGAAAACTTTTTTGGGTTCGTTCGGCAAAATCAGCGCGGATTCGCCCACAGTTTCTCTCGATCTCCTGGAATGCATTATCGGTCGCTTGCTGAATCACCTTTTTTCGAGCCAGAGCACGGGGAAGGAGAGCTGATATAGAAAGTGAAGTGGGCATGAGAACCGCCCCCTCCCGTCCAAATTTGTAATAGAAATTACTTTTAGTGGTGAGGGTTTCGGTTTCAAGCTGACCGGAAAGCTCCACATCAAAGATCCCAGCAGAGATCTCCCGGATCACGGCAAGGATACCGTTCATTTTTTGAACAAATCGTCCCAGAATCGCTTCAAACCAGGTAGAAATTTTCTGTTCCTCATTTCCCTTCCACTTTTCAAACTCAGCAGTGAGTACCTCATTGACCCGGGCTTCGATCTCCTGATGGAAGGATAAGATGGGAAGATTATCCAATGCGTTTGCCGTTTCCCCGATCGTTTGGTTGACAACCGGCTTCAATTTTTCCTGTAAGTGAGAAAGGTCCTCTTCAACCTCTTTGACCAGTCCCTTAATCTCTCCTTCCATGATAAACATGGCATCTTTCCGGTTATGATGGACCTGTTTGAGTTGTTCTTCAAAAGCCCCGATCCGGCTTTCCAGATCACGAGCGGGTAGTTCAGCAGCTTTTTTTTCTAAATCAATCAAGCCTTTCACTTCCTGGCAATATTCCAATCCTCTGCGGATGGCAGCCAAGAAACCAACTTGGACTTTTTTCCGGCGGAAAAATCGTTGAAGATCGACTTCCAACTCAGTAAGACCGCTGCGATTCAACTTGGTCAAATCGGAAGCGAGTTTGGCAGCCAAGGCATTTTTGGCTTCGACTGGATAAATCTTTACCCCGTCTTTCCCAAGATAGGATTCAATTACCGATCGACTGAAATGGAGTGATTCTTGCCGGTCGGCCTCGTCCAGATAATCGACTTTATTCAGTACAAAAAAGAGCGTTGAGACTGAGGAAGCAACATCAGTCAAATAACGTCCTTCGGCTTCACTGAGTGGAGGATCTACCGACAAAACAAACAAAGCAGCATCGGCACGAGGGAGAAAATCATAAGAGGTCTCGGTGTTGTGCAGAAATGTCGAACCAATCCCCGGGGTATCAACCAACACCACTCCTCCTTCTAAAAAAGAGGAAGGAAGGGTGATTTCTACAACTTTAACTCCCCGAGAGTTCATCGGGTTTTCCCTCTCGGTGATGTAGAAGGGAAGCTCATGAAAGAGGATATTCTGACTTGTTCCATTCAGGAAATTGACCGTCACTGAGCGATTCTTTCCATACCGAATAAGAGTGATGACCGAGGTGAGGGGCACCACCGCAGTGGGAAGGAGATTCTCCCCCAGCAGAGCATTGATGAGGGTAGTTTTTCCCCGCTTAAATTGACCGAGAACCACCAGATAAAAGAGGTTTTCCTCGAGTTTTTTCATTTCCTCGTCAACCCGCCCTGCGATTTCCTGATATCTTTTCTCACGGACGAAATCGGTTAGTTCACGGAAAGTTTGTTTTAATTCGGTTTCAAGAGAATACGCTTGGGTTATCATCATTAGATCACCTCGCTTACGGGTTGTTGCAGGGAGGCTCCATCCTTGACAACAATCACTGAACAATCGAGATATTTCATCAGATAGTCAACGGCATCAAAATAAATGATATTCCGGCCCTGATGGACGTGACGATTTCCAATCACGACCAGGTCGCAATGTTCATTTTGAGCATAATTAGAGACCGATACGGCCAGGTCTCCACAGGAAGTTGCGATGATGGATTCCACCCCGGATTGAGCAGCCAAATCCTGAAGATCACGGAGGGCTCGGAAATGGGGATGGCTTTCTACCGGCGATAGAGAGGACGAGTATTCCCGATTGACCAGAGCAAAAAAATGCAGCCGGGATTGATACTTCAGAGCAAGATCCAGTGCCACGTCAAAGGCTTTGCGGAAAAAGGGGGTATTTTGATAGACAAGCAGAATATTGTGTAACATGGTTAATCACCTACCATGAAAAGTTGATTTCGAGCTGGCAGGTCAAACAGCAGGAACCACTTTCCAGGCAGGAAGAATCGTGTGGGACACTCTTTCAGCCCTTTTCAGCAAACCCCTACCGCTTCCCTGACAGCTCAATCTGGTAGGAGCTATTAGCCACATCATCGGGCATTAGGCGAGCCCCATCGCCGGTTAGTATCGATCAGTAGATACCCCATGCGAAATTATACCTGAGGACCTACTAAACGGTCAAGCGAACAAATTGGATTGAACTTTATTATAACGAAAGAGTATTGCGTAAAAAAAAACGGTTTTATTATTCAATTTTTAAAAGAGATATCAAAAAAACTGCAATAATTGAGCAGAGCGAACCAAAGTAAAAAGGCATAGCTGGTGAAAACTTGTCCCATAAATACCCAGCAATTCCACTTGCCGGAAGAGCAAATAATCCAATAGAGGCATTATATAATCCAAATGCTGTTCCACGGTGAGTTTCAGGAACCAAGTGAACAATGAGAGACTTGGCAATCCCTTCTGTCGTTGAATAATAAATCCCATAAATCACATACAAAACCCAGATATGCCATGGTGATCGAGCAAGAGCAAAACCAAGATAAGTAACGGCATAGAGCAACCATCCAAAACGGATAACATTTACTCTGCCAATTCTATCGGATAATATTCCACTTGGAACCGATAGGAGCGCATAGATGAGGTTAAAAATTGCAAATATTACAGGTATGGTTATTGGTTGAATACCGACATTTTGTGCTCTCAAGATTAAAAAGGCATCGCTGCTATTCCCAAGCGTAAAAATTAAAACTGTGACAAAGAAAACCAAAAATTTCCCTTTAAGAAGAGAAAAATCAAAACGAAAATTCGCGTTTATTTTATTCCCTGCGTTTTCTTTGACATAAAAATTGATTATAAAAATGGGAATAAAAGCCACCAAACCAGCAATGAAAAAAATAATTCGATAGAAAGAAAATTGTGGTAATCGTCTAAGCACGATTATTAAACCGGTTGTGATTAATGGACCAACAAAAGAACCCAAAGTATCAAGCATTCGTTGAAAACCAAATGCAAATCCGGTTTTATTCTTTTGCGATGACTTCGCGACCAGCGCATCACGGGGTGCGTCTTTGACACCTTTTCCGATACCATCAATTGATCTCAACCCAAAGGTCATGATCGCACCATTGGTTATTGATAAAAGAAATCTGCCAATGGCAGACAATAAATATCCTAAAAATACCATTGACTTTCTCTTCCCCAGCTTGTCAGAAAGTATTCCAGAAATAATTTTTAAGAGGCTCACTATTGTTGTGACGCTTCCTTCAATAATACCGATAGTCCCTTTGGGTAATCCTAATATCTGGGAATAAAATAGGGGAAGAATGGGCACTATCATATCCTGACTGAGGCCGCCGAAAAAAGCGACAAAACCTAAAGCGATAATATTTTTTTCAAATGGTTTCGAACCGCTCTGTTCCTCTGAAAAATTTTTCTTTTCCATTTTACCCTCTCCTTCCTTAGGAATCTATTTGCGGGCTTTTCGATCAAGCTCACCCAAAAAAAAGACGGAGGAACCATATACTCCTTCTGTCATCCTGAACCTAAATAGCCTATGGTGTAAGATAGAAAATCAAAAAAATAAAGCGAAAACGGAAAGGATAGACCGTCGGTGTTTTCATTGTCATATGATGCTGCGACGAAGCATGGCGGTTTATCCTAAAAGAATTCTCAATTGGCTATTCCAAATATCTTCTTAAACAAATCCTCACCAAAGCTGGTTTGCAATGGTTCACCTTCAATCACCCGATAGGTGCGTTTTCCCTCACTTTTTCTTTCCGCCCGGAGAAATAGAGCATTTTCCATTTTCTTTTCGTAAAAACCATGAGCAAATTCATAAAGATGCGTGACGAACAAGACTTTTATGTGCTTTTCTACCAGTGCGCTCACTATTTGCCTTGCAATCTCCGTCCCTTCTCTTTCATTCGTTGCTGCAAATGATTCATTGAAGAGCACCATGGAATTGATCGTGATATGATCTAAAATATCGCTCATTCTACTGAGTTCCTCGTCGAGTTTGCCACTTTTCATGGTGACATCTTCTTTTCGCTTGTAATGGGTGAACAATTTCCCACAGATATTAGCGCAGAAATATTCAGCTGGGACGAACATTCCGCATTGCATCATGAGCTGAGCAATACCAATACTCCTCAAAAAAGTAGATTTTCCTCCCTGGTTGGCACCGGTGACGATGACAAGGTCTTTGTTATCGATATTCAAATCATTCCCGACAACCTTCCGTTTCATCGTTAAAGCTAAACAGATATCATATAATCCTTTAAAGGTGTGTTTTCTCTCGCTGGATGCCACTGGAAATGGAAAAGAAATAGGTTCACCTATTTGGGTAAGTAGATCATAAAGGTTCAAACACCCAATATAAAATGACAATTCGAGCCGAAGCATATTGAAAAAACTCAGAATATGCTCAGCTGACTGAGCAAGTGCATTCGCTACAAGATTGATCCCTCTATCTCGTAATTCCGACAACGCTCGGGCACCGCCTTCATCACGAGGATGAATTGAAAAAGAATACACTGGCGGTTTCTTGCTCAAAATTCTTTTCATCCAATTACCTTTTTTGTCAGGGGGTTTTCGGAGGACATAGTTATCTCCAACATTCCCACTGATCAATTCAGCGCTGATCAAAACTCCATCCCGAAACTGCAATTCCTTTAAATGATTCTGGATGCTGGCAAAATACTCGTCATCCAATTCTTTTTTCAGCATGGCGAAAAAAGCTGTAAAACCCTCTGACTCAAATTCATTGGCGTGTTCATCAGCAATATGTTTCAATTTTTTAAGCATCTCCACAAAATACTGTAACAACTGCACCGAACCATATAGAATGGATGAGGGGTAATTAAAAAGAACGCTCCCGAGATGATGCTTTCTCCTATTTTCAATGGTTTCAACCGCAATATTGTATATGTCTCGTACTATAGAAGGATTTTTCAAACAATCTTTTAGAATATTCTGGCGGTAGAGAATGGTATCAAGGTCGTTTAAACTGGATAAAACAACTTTCCTTGCTACGTCAAATAAATCAGCGTTTTCCATTGCCATGGCTTTGTATAATGTATTTAATTCCAAGTCTTGAGTGAGATCTCTTTCATACGGTGGCAACTCCGGATTGGGGTTGAGATCTCGATCTTTGAACATGAGAAACGCTTTCATACTTTTATCCGCTCCCTTATATAATCCTGGGTAAGTCGGTATTTCTCGGCAATAGATAAGGCAAACGAAAGGCCATCAGCAGGTTTCCTCACTATTTTGAAAGTTCTTTGCGCCGGATTTTCTGGAACAACGGTACTCACAACACTAACGGTTTTTTCGTTATAAGAAGCCAGTTCAACAATAAACGTCACCCATACACACAGTAAATCGAGCTGCAAGATTTTTTCCATAACCTTACTGCTTAAAAAGATTGCGTCTTTCAAGGTTGTCGAGGTGAAAATCTCATTCAGAATTACAATGCTGTTCGATGATGCCTGATCTAAAATTGAGTGGATTCTCACCAAGTCATCCTGAAGTTTCCCATGTAAATTTTTAATATTTTCTTCCTTTTCAAAATGGGTCAATATCCTATCGAACAGGAAGAGCCGTGCTTCTCTCCCAGGGACCGGACAACCCAAGCTGGCGAGATAATGTAATTGTCCGAAAGTGCGGGCAAAGGTCGTTTTTCCACCCTGATTCGGACCGGACACGACAAATATCCGCTCCTTATCTTTCAGGTAAAAATCGTTGCACACTACTGACTGTTTTTCGATAATGAGTTTATAGGCAAGAGCTAAATCATAACCTTCAGAATTAAATACTTCCTTGCGGGTACTGGTTATTTCTGGATAACAGAATTTCAGCCCTACTTGTTTAAATATTGCAATAAACTCTACATAGGCAATATAAAATTGGACCTCTCGATCAAACGTCGCTATCTTTTCATCAAGAAAATGAGCATTTTCCGAACAATAATGATCAAGATGTGAAAAGATTTCCGGAAATAATTGGGCAACCAGTTCTAAAATTTTGGCTTCGACATGATTCATCCCTGCATCGGTTCGGTACTGCAACCTATAATCCTTTACTGCTCCCTGCTTGAATTTTTCAAATGTTTTCTCTACTTCCGCACTGTAATCAATTTCCGATTGATATTGACGAACCCTAACCCGGCTTCCATCAATGTGTATGCAATATCGAACGGTGGACAAGTCTTTTTTGAGGGTATTGGTTTCCATCTGAAGAGAGATAAATCGGTCAGATCTAGTATATTCGGTCACATATTCACGAAAATTGATCAAACCACGTGACTTTAAATCGAAAGAAGATAATGCATCCCCAAGATTGGTTATCGCATCACAATAAATTTCAACTGCTTTCAAGAACCACCCCTGCTTATTGTACTTGTAGTAAAGTTTGTCTATTAATTTAAGGTATACTCGTATCGAGTGCATTTTTTGCGAAAATGCCTTTATACTCTCGAATAAGAGCTCATTTTCAAGATCACCCATTATTTCTTGGCGATACGTGATGGCATCAATATCGTGAAGGGGAATATGAAAAAACGGCTTTATATTGTACTCCTCCTGTCTGCTGGCGGTTATGGCTTTAACCACCTGGTCAAGATTCAGGTCAGGAAAAAAATCAGGTTGATCTTCCGTATCTTTGTTGATACCATCTTCCAGTCTTTTAAAAAGAATACTTTCAAAAACCATACGCATACATCTCCTAAACCATAACCAAGAGATCAGTCAGGCCGCTCCACTTGAGATTCTATTTCATGGGATCCCTGACCTTCTTTTTCCTGTTTTCAATAAAAAGAACGAGAAGAATTGAAAGCAGTGCTCACCGATTTGAAAAACCTCCTATCGAATTGGAACCAATAAAAAAGCTGACAGCACCTACGTTTTTCTCGTAGAAGCTATCAGCTTTTATCAGCGTTTCGGATTTCTCCAAGGGAGCTTCATCCCGCTAAACAAATATTATATCACCATTCATTGAGCCTGCAAGCGCTCCAAAAATCCCCCCGGTACCAACCAAGATCAGCTCTTTCATAAATCATTCCTCAGTGTAATCATGACGAATGAATCGATTTGGTGTGTGAATGGATGGGTGTCAGATGTTCCTTGATATGAGGGAACACTGACTTAAAATAAGTAGAAGTCATTAGCATAACGTGCAGTTTTAGACGGACCAGGGCGGACTTCATCGCCTTTCGGTGGAGATTATAACACACCAGCAGAGAAAAATGAATGGCGAAAAATGATCAACCCCATCATTTTATTTTTTTGAAAGAGGAGAGGTAGCGTATAATAAGAGCGACAATAAAAACCTCTTTTTTACTTCCATCCCATTCTTTGTTTTTTTCATTCCCAAGAAACAAACGGTGAACGGGGATAAGATGAGGAAAAAAGATGGATCTAGAAAGGACTATGATGAATAATGACACCAACCGGCTTGATACTGATATATTGGATGCAGAAACCAGGGAAAATATTGCCCGGGTACTCTGGATGGATGAATTCGAGGAAAAAAAGATTCCGGATGAAATCGTATCCCGCTTGCACAGTGTGAAGAATAGGAACCGGAGTTTTGGGGAAAGAATGCACTATCGTCTCCAGGAGCTTCTCGATCACCCGTAGTCTTTTACTCCAAGTTACTGGAAACGGTATCAGGCTCTACAGAAATATTGTGACTCCCTTTCCCCCACCAAGCTTATGTTATGAGCCACTTTTTAGGCCTGGATAGTGCCCGGGGATATGCCGAGATTCCTGCAGTGGGAAATATCGAGTTCCCCCGGGACCATGCCCCTCAATTGGAATACCAGGTAGGCTGGCATTTCTTCGTGGGAAGCTGTACCGGAAAGAATGGGAAAAATAACTTAGGTGACATGCACTTTTAACTTATTCCTTTGTGAGATAATCTGCATCTATTTTGTCTATTACATCTGATCGAAACTTAGAAAGTTCGTCGTCTGATAGTTCGTTTAGCCAAATAATTCTATATGGGTTGCCAAGAGAATGTTTCCTTATAAATGTGATAATTTCCTTTTCTAAGTCATTTAAAATACCTTTAGTGACAGGCACCAACGTTAATATTCATTCCCCGACGAGTGGATTCTGTTTTGAAGATCAGGCTCTCTTTACACCACTTAAGAAGTAACCATCAATGGGGAAACCACCTATGCTCATCTCTATTTCGATGAAAAGTGGCGGGCGGAGGAGATGGACCGAATCATCCACGAGCTAAAAGAGGTAGAGAAAATAATAGGAGTAAAGGTCTTAGTAAGTTCTTAATCGGCTTATCGATACCTGGAGAATCATTTCTTCCGTTTACGGAAACTCTTTTTCGTTTCGATTCAAAATGATCAGGTCAAACTGATCCGAAAGGAAAAAGCCATTGCCTGACTTTCAAACCGGATGGGTCATGCTCTCCTTTTAACTAACTAACCAAAAGGAGTGGATGAAAAGTGATATTCTTTTTTTCTATCGGAGCCGTGATCTCTTGGAAAAGCTTTTCGATATTCTGAAGAATGAAATCAATGGAAGATGACTGCGGGTCAGCTCCAGGGCAGGTACCGAGGGACGGATTTTTCTCTATTATATTTCCTTCATTCTCTATTCGGCACTTTCGAATACCATGAAAAAACACATATTGTATTCCAAGTGGATGATTACTGAACTCCTTTCGGAAATGAAAAAGATTCGGGTGGTTGAAATCAGTAGCGGGAAACAATACCTCACTTGAGATCACCAAAAAGCAGCGAACCCTTTTCGATAAATTATCCATAACGGTTTCGGTTGGGGTGGAACATAGTTATTAAAAGGGTGGGACTTTAGGATAAAAGAGAAAGACAAAATAATGGCGTGGTTGTTATGAAAATTTTATGGAATTTCCCAATTGAGTAGAGATTTCATTGCAGGTTTCCATGACCATTGATACATAATGGGGTATGTTCTCAGTGTGAATGCACACTGAAGGTCCAGATATGCTGATTGAGGCTACCACATTATTCTGGCTATCCAATATTGGAGCTGCAACACATCGAATTCCAATTTCATTCTCTTCGTTGTCTATCGCAAACCCTTTTTTTCGAATATTTTGTACTTCTAAAATTAGTTTATCTGGATCAGTAGTGGTGTTTTCGGTAAACCGTGGCAATCCTTTCTCTTTAATTATTTTTGAAATATCTGTATCCGATAAAAAAGCTAAAATTGCCTTGCCTATTCCCGTGGAATGCAAACATACTCTTTTCCCAATCGGAAGCGAGGTACGAAGCGATTGTCCGCTTTCGGCTCCTTCTATCGATACCACTTCATTCCCATCCAGAATCCCGAGGTGAACTGTTTCTCGGCTTTTTTTCGAAAGTTCTTCAATGTAAGGGAGAGCCAATTTTCTCAGATTTAAGTCCTTCCAAAC